>NZ_JBHIOH010000036.1:0-5350 GCF_042195375.1 Bartonella sp. CL100XZDX
ATCTGATCAACTTTATTGAAAAGTTGCGCGAAAACTGTAAATTTCATGAAATTCCTCTTTAACGAATTTTCAACTTTTTATATGATTTTTAAGCATTTTTCGTTGATTTTTTTAGGATGGAATTAAATTTCGTAGACCTTTTCAGTTTATGAGAGATAACTGAATATTATGCATTAACTTTTGCTTTTTACGAGCATACAAGAAAAATAATATACAAAATATTGTTACAAAAAGCTTTATCTAATAAATCTTATGGTAGGCATTTTCGTGTTTTTACTATTTAAAATTTTTATGTTATGTTTGTCCTTCTGCTGTTTGATAAGTGCATGTTCAGCGTTGCGTAAATGTGCGACCATTTGTAGTTTTGCTGTTTCATTTTGTAGCTTAGCGAGCATTCCAATTATATATGCTTGTAACTCAGCAATACTTTTTAGATCTTTTGTTGTCTTGATTTCATTTAATAGTTCTTCAATTTGCTGAAAACGATTATTTGCTTCTTCAAAAGTCTTTAAACTTACGGCTTTATCAGTGATAGCTGCATATTGGATACGATCGTTGATAAAACTGCTAGATTCATGGACAGAAATAGGAATTTCTTCTTCTTTTAAAATCTTTTTAAGTGATGTAGATAGCGCTGAAGATTCATTTCTATTGTAGAGCGTTTCTGGATTTTTGAGAAAAAAACTGTTGTGATCTGTTTGTGCACTTTTAAGTTTTTTAGTGTCGAATTTTTGGCTTCCCGTTATAGATTCGTGTATCTTTTTTGTTTCCTCAAGTTGTTTTTTTAGCATATCGAGAAGTGGGGCATCAGGTGGCACTTTCTTTTGTTGTGGAGGTGTTTTCTTTGATGTTTTTGAACTCCCAAAAAAATTGGGCCACGTCGTTGGAATTGATGCTCCCAAATCCGCCGCTCCAGCGCCCCAAACCCAGGCCATTGCTGGGTTTGAAATCCCTAAAGTTATTACAACTGCTATTGAAATGACCTTTTTTTTCATGTTTCCCTCCTGTCATTTTTTGCGTGCTGTAAGAAAATTGGTAACCATATTGCTGGATCATCACCAACTTCCGCGATAATGCTTTCGGCTAATTCTGCGTTATCAGGTGTACCTGATAATACCAAGAGCTCGTCACTAAAGTCGTGTTCGATGGTTTTTCCATCGCGTGTCAGATGGAATTTACCAAGATTCAGTTCTGCAAGTGCAGATTGATCGCCCTGCTTAATGAGGAATTGGCGACTAAACTCACCAAGTCCTTTAACGAGTTCAAATTCGGTATCTGTTAGTTTAAAGCCTTTTGTATAATCTTCATAGTTTGCTTTGGGGTTGGCTAGAAAAATGTAAGTTGCACACTGTTGAATGAGTGTTTTAGCAATATTACTTTCCAAGGCATCGCTAGGCTCTTGTGTTGCATAAACAAAAATACCATTTTGTTTACGGATAGTCTTTTGTTTATTTTTCGCTAAATCTTCAAAGTACGGATCTTGCAAAGGCTTCCAAAACTCATCAAAGATATACATAAATCGCTGTCCGCTAATCATGCCTTCTGTGCGGTAAAGCAAATACATCATCACTGGAGTGCGAGTTTCAAAATTATCTAAAAATTCCGTGATATCAAAGCCGTAAATTTGATGTGTTGAGAGATCAAGAGCATCATGGGGATTATCAAATAACCATCCATAATCACCACCTTCACACCATTTTAGTAAGCGAGCATGAACAGAAGGATGAGCATTATAATCACTTAAACGCGGATTTGGTAAAAATTGTACCAGAAAGGACAAACGACGGAGTGATTGGTCAATGTTACTGCTCATAACAGACATAACCGCTTTGTTAATTTCTTCCTCGTCGTGATGCGTGACCTCACCACCAGCTTCTGCCAATTTTTTAACAAATTGTTTCAGAAAAATAAGATTTTCTTGTGTGGGTGGGAGTTGGAAAGGATTGAAACCACTTCTCCTGCCTGGCTTGAATGTTAAATATTTTCCACCCATAGCCCGAATGGCAATTTCCATGCCACGATCTTTATCAAAAACAACAGTTGTCGGCTTAAATTTTTGTGCTTGTGCTAACAAAAAGCCGAGTAACACGGTTTTACCGGAACCAGATTGTCCGATAAGTGCGGTATTACCAAGTAAACGTTTATCTGTCGAGTCCTCTTCAAGTTTGGAGGCATGAAAATTGAAATAAAGCGGTGTTTTACTGATTGTTTTAAGAATTGTGACGGCTGGTCCCCATGGGTTGCCAGTGGGTTTTCCTGACATAAAATTATGAAAAGATGAAAATGATAAAAAGTTCAATGATGTAATCGGAGCAGGACGTGGTCTCCATTTCCAATTGCCAGGAAGTTGTGCCCAATAGCCAGCTTCTATCGCTAAGTCTACAGGTTTGGGCAGTACCGCAACGTCTAGTAATGCTGCACTCGCTTTGGCCATATGGTCGCGAACTTGCTGAATTGTATCACCATAGATAGTCAATGTGCAGTGATGTTCTCCCATGACAAAATGCCCACTGATAAGCTGGTTTAGTGCTTCGTCAATTTGTTCAATTTGGCTCGTTGCCACATCTCGTGCATCAATAAGATTACGCTGATGCCGTTGTAAATAGTCTTTAGCAGCATGTCGGGAGAGCACCGAAAAGCTCTGCGTCAATACGAACTCGAAGTCACTTTCCAACAAAACATTTAATTGTCCTGGTTTGGTTGTTGCATCATATTCTTTAATTTCCAGCATTCCAAATCGACGCATTCCACTGGTTGTTCGCAGTTCACCAAGAGCACCCCATTTTGAGAAAAAAGGTCGATTGATAGACATATAGTCGGAAAAACGGTCATGGCAAATTGGCATAGGGCGATATTCGCCATTGACAAGCATTCCAAGGAACTCAAGTGCAGAAGAATAAGCATGCCCATTTTTTTCGTAAGCACCAAGAAGTTCTGCACCGTAACGATTTAAAGATTGCCCTAAAGTACGGTTGATGTCATTGAGTTCTTTGATACATGAATCTTGTCGCATCTTTTTTTGATCAAGCGTTTCACGTTCATGTTGAGAAAAGAACGACATAATTTTATCCGCTATCGGTTGAAAAATGATAGTCAGATATAAATCATTGACCATCAAATTATAACCAGTAAAGCTTTGCCGATATTTTTCATCAAGTTGATAGCAAAACATTTGATCAAATGTTGAATCAGGATATTCATAAACACGGCGGCGCACAATATGCGTCCAAAATGATAAATTTGCCGATGCAAGACCCCGTAGAGTATTGTTAAGCTCTTTTATCCATTGAAAAATATCATCTTCTGAAGCACTTTGATGCGAGCGTCCGTCAATCTTCCAAATCGATAAATATTCCGCACTTTTAGTAGAGATAATCGTATCTGTAATGTGATGTGAATAAGGAAGGAACAGACTTACAGGTGTCTCTGATATAAGACGTTTGCTGCTTTCAACAGCTGTCATACTTATCTCCTTTTATTATAATTAGAGGGACTATAACTTGATGCACCCCAAAAACCTTTATTGCGATTACGAAACTTGGTATCAATCCATAACCACCAGATACGAAACGCTTTATCATCGTTTTTGGTAATTTGCGCCATAATAAACCATAATGGTGGCGCTATAATCCACAAAAAGATATTTATTGTCATAGCAATAACAGCAACCATCATAAGCATAACAATAAACGGCATCATGGGGACACCCCATATAGTTGGAACACGTGTTGCTCCCTTGAATAAGGGAAAATTTTTTTCTTGCGATTTCATGGGATGTTCTCGTCACTGGAGGTGAAATAATATGTGGCTAATATAGAAAGCTGCACCAGCAATAATGACACTAAATGCCCATCGGATAAATGTAGCTCTTGCGATGATGCGAAATATATAAATAAGCAAAAGTAATAAAAGAATGATAGCAGCAACGACAGGAATAATTATACTTAATCCATATTGCATCCCTATGAAAACATCTAAACTCTTTGTTTCCGTCTGAGCATATGCAGATTGAGTTATTAATAACATAACTGAAGTGATAACAATAGCACTAATCTTACATACTTTTGATTTGAGCGTATTTAATTGCTTCATATCTTTTATCCCCTTTTAATTAAAGTTGCTATAAATAATATTCCTTTTTTCGTAGTATGAGCGACATTATTACTGGTAAAAATCTATAATCGACGAATATTAAAAACATTACGTATTATACTAATTTATGGTTGACCTGTAAATAGCATTTTAGCAAGTTGGGTTGCTGAACCTGCGATGACAACACCGATTGCCCATCGTATAAATGTATCCCTTTCAATGTAGCGTCCTGCGTAACCAATTGCTAAACATAAAAGTATAACAGCAGCAGCAACAGGAATAATATTCTCAATAAGATCTTTTTGCAGAGCATTTAAAGCGTTTTTAGCATTCTTTATTTCTGCATATGCGGGATGTGTTATAAAAAACGCAGTTATAGTTGCAGAAATTGTAATGATTCTGTTGTTATTTTTTGATTGAAGGTTGATTAGTTTTTGCATATTTTACTCTTATTATTAGATGAGTTTTTACATTAAAAACGTTTTGTATTATAATTACTTATGGTTTACCTGTAAATAGCATTGTAGCAAGTTGGCTTGCTGAGCCAGCAATGATAACACCGACTGCCCATCGTATAAATGTATCCCTTTCAATGTAGCGTCCTGCATAACCAATCGCTAAGCACAAAAGTATAACAGCAGCAGCAACAGGAATAATATTTTTAACAAGATCATCCTGCAGAGCACCTAAAGCAGTTTTTGCATTTTGTAATTTTACTTGAGCATACACAGGATTGCTAATAAAAAATGCAGTTATAGCCGCAGAAATTGTGATAATTTGATTATTATTTTTCTGGAAATTAGTTAATTTTCTCATATTTAGTTTCATTGATTTATCATAAATATTTTTCTACGAAATAAGAAACAATTTCATTGATGCGTAATGAAGGCATTGAAATCCAAAGTTTCTTTTACAAAAAATATTTCATATTCCAAAAGATTTATACAGGTTTAAATAATAAATTGGCAAGTTCAGCTGCTGAACCTGCGATAACAACACCGATTGCCCACCGTACGAATGTATCTTTTCCGATGTAGCGTCCTGCATAACCAATTGCTAAGCATAAAAGTATAACAGCAGCAGCGATAGGGATAATCACCTTCAAGTCTGTTTGGAGTGCCTCTAAAGCAGTTTTTGCAGGAGTTAAAACTACTGCTTGGGCTAACACAGGATTGGACATAAAAAATACAGTTAAGGCTGCAGAGGTTTTAGTAATTTTATTTCGAATTATTGTTTGAAGAATTTTTGATTGTTTCAT
>NZ_JBHIOH010000037.1:0-1262 GCF_042195375.1 Bartonella sp. CL100XZDX
AAAATATCAACTCACCAATCAAACAATTCTTCGTGAGGGTAAAAAACTTTATCGCATTAAGGCGTTAAGAGATTTTGGTGATGTTAAAGCTGGTCAACTTGGTGGCTATATTGAATCTGAAGAAAATCTTTCCCATGATGGTAATTGCTGGGTTGGTGATCAGGCCATTGTTGTGAGCCCTGGTCGTGTTTACGAAAATGCGCAGGTTTATGGCAATGCAGGTGTTGGTGGTTTTGTATATGGTAATGCTCGCGTCTACGATTCAGCAAAGGTTTTTGCCAATGCCCATGTGTATGATAATGCCCATGTTTTCGATAGTGCAAAAATTGTAAGTAAAGTGCATGTTTATGAAAATGCCAATGCATGTGGCATGGCTATTGTTACTAAGAATATTTGTGGTGACACAATGAATAATGTTTATACAGAACGCCTTTCTCCTTATGGTGAAATTTGCTTTGTTATGTGTCGTCCTCATAGGAAAACAGCTTAAATAACGGCGCAGGCGCGGCGGGGGCGCCTCCTTATAACCATTTCATTTAAAAATTTGTTTGAATATTAGATTAGGGAGCTACCTATGACCACTAAAAATGTATCTAAAAAATATGAGCTTATAAATGAAAGTCACGTTAAAGGGATTACTTTATACCGCATTCGTGCTTTAAAAGACTTTGCTGATGTTAAAGCTGGTGATTTAGGCGGCTTTATTGAAAAGGAAGATAACCTTTCTCATGATGGCAATTGCTGGGTTTATGATAATGCTTGTGTTGTAAAATCTGGTCGTGTTTATGAAAATGCAAGGGTATATGGCAACGCTGTCATTGGTGGTTTTGTTTATGGCAATGCGCATGTATATGATAAAACCCGCGTGTATTTTGGAGCTCATGTTTATGATAATGCGCATCTTTCTGATAAGGTGTGGGTTTATCAATATGCAAGGGTTTATGGGAATGCAAAATTAACAGGAAGTGCACGCATTTATAGCAAGGCTGAGGTTTATGATCATGCTGTTGTAAGTAGCTCTTCAAAAATTTATGGCAAGGTTTATGGCAATGCTAGCGTGGGTGGGTATGTTAAGGTCTATGGTTCTGTTTATGGGAATGCAAAAGTGACTGGTTATCACACCATTAGAGGTTTGGTACATGGCAATGCAAGATTAAAAAGAAATGATTATTCATATGTTAAACAAAACTTTTATTATGCATATGGAATTCCTGAAGATTGTGAAATTTATGAAAACGATACCGTTGTAAAGATTAGTGAAA
>NZ_JBHIOH010000038.1:0-4653 GCF_042195375.1 Bartonella sp. CL100XZDX
GCTGATACTTGGAACAAGTTTAACGTTCCCGATTTGCGTGGTGTTTTTTTACGAGGTGTTGATGATGACCGCGAGATAGACCGCTTTCGTTATCTTGGCACTTTACAAAATGACGCTATGAGAAAGCATGATCACGGGGGTCAATCCTTTACGATTTTGAATGATGAAAATCAGGAAGAGAGTTGGCATGGTGATATGACGATCATCTGGGGATATGTGTTGAATGACCAGCAAAGGTTGAAGCTTGCTGAACGTTTGGGTGTGAGAGTAGAGGATATACGCGTGCACCATAAGCTCGCCTTTCCCCATTCCCACCTTCATATGCGTGATGTTGTTTGGGCTCGTTCAGGTGTAAGTGAGACGCGCCCGATTAATATGAGTGTTGTATTTGGAATCAAGACGTGAGGTTCAGATGACCACGATTTATGATTGGTCTTTAACGGCATCTGAGAATGGTGGTGCTGATGCTTTAATTAATTGGTCAGAGGGACAGCATCCTAACACAGTTAATAATAGCGCTCGTGTGATGATGCAGCGGGTGAGTGAGTATTTATCGGATACGGGTGGCGCGCTTGAAGGCATTGTTACGGTTGATAATAACCAAAAGACGAGCGTGATAAGGCTTTTAAGCCAATCGGCATTTTTAGAGTATAAGAATGGGATATCGGTTTGTTTTAAAGCGAAGGGTAAGAATGTTGGGGCGACAACAATTGCTTTAAATAATTTAGTTGGCAAACCTGTTTATAAGGCGACAGAAACCGGTTTATTAGCCTTATCGGGAGGAGAGATACAAGATGGTTGTCTTTATAGGCTTGTGTATGATGAAGAGCTTACGGGTTGGCAAGTTCTCAACCCGACAAGGGGCAAAGTTTCTTCCTTAAAACGCTTACCCACTGGTCTGATAGGACCGTTTGCAATGGAGCGCTTGCCGGATGGTTGGTTGCCATGTGATGGGCGTGCTTATTCACGGTATGTTTATTGGGATTTATTTTCTGCGATAGGAACGACGTGGGGAGAAGGAGATGGCGCCACGACGTTTAATGTTCCCGATTTTCGGGGGTTATTTTTACGGGGACTTGATAATGAACGCAATTTAGACCCTTGGCGTTCTTTTGCAAGTATACAATCCTGTTCTTTAAAAGCGCACGAACATTTTATAGGTCCAGCGTCATCAGAAGGTCTTTCTTCTCGAAAAAAACGAGATGTTTCTTCTTCTGAAGCGCCCGTGACAAGGCGCAAGAGAGCTATAGACGAAGAGTGTGTAGGTTTGAGTGGGGATGCCTTGGAAAGGTGTAATCAAGAATTTGACCAAATAGCAGGAAGTCCACAGGTAGAGACTCCCTTTTGGTTTACAGCAAAAGACAAGCCGCCGCGTTTACCTTGGTTTATCAGGGGCCCCTTTGCTAATTTTTTATATTATTCAACGCCTATAACAGAAGGTCTGAATGACAGAGAGCATCATGAACATCACCTCATGGCAGAGAGGGTTGGTGGTGTTGAAACGCGCCCCGTTAATGTGAGTGTAATTTATGGGATCAAGACATGAGGAGTTGAAATGTCATTAAAACCGTTTGCGATATCAGAGATTAGCGACCCGTCTCAAGTACGGGTCGTTTTGTATTCTGGGGGAGGTTTTGTTCATGCGCCGCTTACTGGCGTTTTTGATTTACTGAAAGCAGCTTTGAAAACGGAGCTTGATGGTTCTGTGAAAGATTTAGAGAAGCGCTTAGAGACCTTAAGAGAAGAGTTTGAAGATTTGAAAGAGTGTTCATTTTAGGTTTAATGGAGGAATAAAGCAGATGAAGATACCCGATCATAGTCATGAGTATCTGATACCAATAGCAACGAAAGAGGAAATCAGAGAAGGGACTTCGCAAGACAGCGTTGTTGTTCCGAAGCTTTTAGGGACGGCATCTTTGTATTCGTATGAAACTTTTGCGCCGTTAGAGCAGGTTGTTAATGCACGTCAAGAAGCAGAAAAAGCCATGTCGCGTGCGAATGGTGCGCAACAGGTTGCAGAAGAGGCGAAAAAAGTATCGGAAAGAGCGCTTACAGAAGTTACCAAAACGGGTGAAGCGGTTACAGCAGTAACAACAACGGCTAATCTAGCAAAAGATACAGCAGATACAGCCAAGGGATTAGCCGAAGAAGCCAAGAGTGCCTCTGATGCCGCCAAGCAAATGGCAGAAGNCTTAGCGACCCGTCTCAAGTACGGGTCGTTTTGTATTCTGGGGGAGGTTTTGTTCATGCGCCGCTTACTGGCGTTTTTGATTTACTGAAAGCCGCTTTGAAAACAGAGCTTGATGGTTCACTGAAAGATTTAGAGAAGCGCTTAGAGGCGTTAAGCGAAGAGCTTGAAGATTTGAAAGAGTGTTCATTTTAGGTTTAATGGAGGAATAAAGCAGATGAAGATACCCGATCATGAACATGAATATTTGATACCAATAGCAACGAAAGAGGAAATCAGAGAAGGGACTTCGCAAGACAGCGTTGTTGTTCCGAAGATTTTAGGGACGGCATCTTTGTATTCGTATGAAACCTTTGCGCCGTTAGAACAGGTTGTGAATGCAAGGCAAGAAGCAGAAAAAGCCATGTCGCGTGCGAATGGTGCGCAACAGGTTGCAGAAGAGGCGAAAAAAGTATCGGAAAGAGCGCTTACAGAAGTTACCAAAACGGGTGAAGCGGTTACAGCAGTAACAACAACGGCTAATCTTGCAAAAGATACAGCAGATACAGCCAAGGGATTAGCCGAAGAAGCCAAGAGTGCCTCTGATGCCGCCAAGCAAATGGCAGAAGAGGCGAAGGCAGGATTTGATAGAGCTACAGGGGAAATAAGTAGTACGAAAGGTTCATTGGCTACGGCATTGCAAAGTTTTGTAGAGGTCAAGCAGGCAAGTGAGAACGCCGTCCATGTCTCGACAGAAGCAAAGAGATTAGCCGATGAATCGAAGTCCATTGCTGAACGTGCAGAACAAACAGCGAGAGATGCTTCCCAAACAGCAACAGAGACAACCCAAGTAGCCGCAACAGCGGTAGCAACGTGTCATGAAGTTAAGACAGTAGCGACACAAGCAAGTATGAAGGCAGATGGAGCCANGTCCATTGCTGAACGTGCAGAACAAACAGCGAGAGATGCTTCCCAAACAGCAACAGAGACGACGCAAGTAGCCGCAACAGCGGTAGCAACGTGTCATGAAGTTAAGACAGTAGCGACACAAGCAAGTATGAAGGCAGATGGAGCCAAACAGACAGCCGCTGATGCGAAGGATATTGCCGAAGAAGCAAAAGGTTTATCGGAACGGGCGACATCTTCTGTTACAGAACTTACAAAAACAGCGTCTCAAGTACAAACGGCAGTAGAGAAGGCATTAACGGAGTCAAGAGAATCCAAACAGATAGCAGAGTCATCTAAGACACTCTCAGAAGAAGCCAAACAACTTGCAACAGAAGCCCAAAATTCCTCTACCAATGCGTTTACAGAAGCGAATGCAGCGAAGGATAAAGCATCTACAGCGCTTACCTTAGTCAATGATGTCAAGAATATTTCTGAAGAAGTGAAAGGTATTGCAGAAACGGCATTATCGACCGCTACCACAGCTAAACAGGCTGGTGATGAGATCGGGCAAAAAGCTTTAGAAGCGTTAACGAAGTCGAGTGAAGCTAAGAGCACNGCCTCTACCACAGCTAAACAGGCTGGTGATGAGATCGGGCAAAAAGCTTTAGAAGCGTTAACGAAGTCGAGTGAAGCTAAGAGCACAGCAGAGACGGCAGAAGAGAAAGCCGCAAGAGCCGAAAAGAAGGCGGATGATGCGACAGTTACAGCTTCTGAAGCCAAGACTANCAGCAGAGACGGCAGAAGAGAAAGCCGCAAGAGCCGAAAAGAAGGCGGATGATGCGACAGTTACAGCTTCTGAAGCCAAGACTATGGTGCAAGAAGCAAAACAGGCGTTAGAGACATCAACAGCGCAACAAGATGCTTCAGAAGCACTGTCTAAAGCCGCTGAAGCGAAGAAAGTAGCAGATCAGGCAGCAACGTTAGCCAATGAAAGTAAAACGACAGCTGTTGAGGCAAAAGGTTTAGTGGAGGAAGTAAAACAATCGGTAGCGACAGCGACAGAAACAGCAGAGAGCGTAGCTAAGGAAGCCAAAGTAGCATCAGAAAGCGCTGTTACAGTTGCGAATGCAGCGAAGAGCACAGCAGAAGAAGCCAAGAGTGCAGCGGATAGTGCAACAGAGAAAGTAGAGCAAGCTGTAAGAGAGGCTAGCGATGCGAAATCTAAAGCGGAAAGTTTAAAGACTGTTGCGACTGAAGCGAAATCCACGAGTGAACAAGCAAGTCAAACAGCCTCTAATGCTAAAAGTTTATCAGAAGAAGCAAAGGTTAAAGCAGAAAGTGTAGAGAGAGTTGCGAATGAAGCAAATCAAACAGCGACTTCTTCGAAGATCGTATCAGAAGAAGCAAAAGAAGAGGCAAGTAATGCCAAAGCGATAGCCTTAGAAGCGAAAAGTGCAGCAGATAGTGCAATAGCGAAAGCGGAGCAAGCCCAACAGAGCACAACAGAAGCCTCTAGAATAGCTTTGGAAGCGAAAGCGGTAGCAGAGTCTGCGGTGCGTTCAGGAGAGACGGCAGGGCAGGTGAGTGGGGAAGCGGTG
>NZ_JBHIOH010000039.1:0-1434 GCF_042195375.1 Bartonella sp. CL100XZDX
ACGCTTGACTTTCATGCGTAAGTGAAAGAATTCCCCCGTAAAACGTGGGTCATAGCTTACGAAATCACACCATTTTCGTTCTGTACAAGCCATTTGGAATTGCATTTGTGCGTGATATTCTGGTTTGATTTCGTCACCTATACAAAAGCGCATATGTGTTACTGATCTCGGGCATTTGACTTCGATTAAACCGTCTTCTCCAATGAGACCATCGGGGCTAGCCCCCGCCATTTCTATTGTGGGGTGTTGGATAAAGCCGCATTTTGTTATATCGGCATCATAAATGAAGCCATATTCTCTCAAGGCATCATCTTCATGCTCAATACCCCATCTCATATCTTCAGTTTCATAATAGGGGCTTATTTCTCTTGTTAAACGTTCTGTTATGAGTTTGATTTTGTAGTCTTCATATTTGCTCGTAGGCAATCCTTTTGTAGTTTTACTGAGTACGCTGTAAATGTTTGATGCGGTGACTTTACCCAAGCGCGCTTGGAACCATTCTGCTGTTCTTTGTTCCATATCACACCGCCGTTCTTTGTTCTTGTGATACATATTCTATATCTTGGACGTGAATATATTCGGCATCTTGTATAGGAACGTATGTTTTCTCTTGTGGTGGGAGAGATTGTAGAGCGCTTTCTCTTTGAATTCTTGGCTTGCTTTCTAATATTTTCAAAACGTCGTCTGCTGTTTCACAAGACATATCTGTTAGCTTTTCTACTTTTGCATAAGAGAGAAGCTTATTTTTATCCGATTCTGTTTGTTCGATTAATTCTTCGATTTGCTTTATCTGTTTAGAGGAAACTTTTTGATTATTTGTATCGTCTTCTTTAGCTTGCATTTGACCATCTGTATCGTCTTCTTTACTTGCTAAATTAAGAAGCATGCCTAATAGGTATCTTCGTGCGTAGGTAAGTGTGGAACCAAGTGATTGTATGCTATTTTTAGAGCCTGTACTGTCAATTGGAAATGTTCCTTCTGTTGATATTTCATTGCCTGAAGGATGAGACAGAGTTATTTCTATGGTAACGTTTTTTTCTGTTTGATTTTTAATACGATAAAACAAAGCAAATTTGTATGTTGCAAGTCCGTCTTTTACAGCATCAATGTACTGATCAAGTGTAGCGTATTTGCTGTTTGTATGTTTATTAATGGCGTTTTGTTCGATATTTTTATATGCCATTTGCACAGCCGAAAGATCACGGACAAAATTTTGGCGCTCTTGTCGTTTTATCTCTTGTTCTCTTAAATCAAGAAGACGCTCTAAGCGATCCATATCGACGTCACTGTCTAAGGCTTTATTTAAAATACGTTCCATGACAGTTTGTTCGACGGCTAAATGATGTGTTTCTTCAATTTCTATTAGGTTAGTGTTTTGTTCACTCATCTTGATTTCCTACATTGCGCGCAATTCACCCGTGGCGTGAATCACGC
>NZ_JBHIOH010000040.1:0-13160 GCF_042195375.1 Bartonella sp. CL100XZDX
GGCTTGTGTATTAGCACCAAAGCTAAAACAGCCAAATGATAGGAACCGGGTGCCTATTAATAAAACAATCCCTGCCGAAATTAAGCGAGGAGACAGATGAAAACAAAACAAGCAAAACCAGTGAAAGCCGAACAACTTAGAAGTTATTACGAAGAAAGCCGTGGCTTAGAACGTGATCTTATCAATGAATTTATAAGGTCGCGCAGAACGGCATGGCGTGTCGCGAGTACTGTGGGTCTTTTTGGCTTATTCGGTATGATATGTGGAGTTGTTGGATTTTCTCAACCAGCTCCAACTCCTTTAGTATTGCGCGTTGATAATACGACGGGTGCAGTTGATGTTATCTCAATCATGCGTGAACACGAAGAAAGCTATGGTGAAGTTGTAGATAGGTATTGGCTAAACCAATATGTGCTTAACCGCGAAACTTACGACTACGATACCATTCAACTGAACTATGACACAACAGCACTTTTAAGTGCGGCATCTGTTCAACAAGAATATTATAAAATCTATGATGGAGAAAATGCACGGGACAAAGTGCTTTCCAACAAAGCACGTATCACAGTTAAAGTACGATCAATCCAGCCTAATGGACTCGGTCAAGCAACTGTACGTTTTACGACTCAGCAACTTGACAGCAACGGTGCTGCTACTGGACCAAAGCAGCACCAGATTGCAACAATTGGTTACACCTATATCGGTGCACCCATGAAATCATCTGATCGATTGCTTAACCCCCTTGGTTTTCAAGTAACAAGTTACCGTTCTGACCCAGAAATACTGTTGAATGATTAAGGAATTGATTGTTATGAAAAAACTTGCGTTCGTTGTTCTATTGTCTTCGTTTTCTTCTCTTTATACGGTACCTGTGCAGGCGCTCAAAAGTCCATCAAATTCACAATATGATCACCGCATTCGCTATATAACATATAACGAAGCCGATGTGGTTCAAATTGAAACAGTTCTTGGTGTGGCAACACATATTATTCTTGAAGAAGGTGAACAGTATATAACTCATGCCTTTGGCGATTCTGAAGCCTATGCCTTTGCTCATAAAGGGCGGCATATTTTTATTAAACCAAAAGCAGAGCTTGCCAATACCAATCTCATCGTTGTAACTGACAAACGGAGTTACAAATTCCGACTACAGTTTCGGAATGACCGTGCGGGATCAACTTATGAATTGGCTTTCCATTATCCCGATTCAAACGATGAAAAGTCAGAAGAAAACAATAGACGCCTTGCGATTGAACGTGGTTTTCACCAAAGCGTCAACGGCTATAATCTCAGTTATACCATGAGCGGTCACCAAGATATTGCTCCGATAAATGCTTGGGACAATGGGCGTATTACTTATTTCAAATTTCCCGCTAACATGGATATGCCATCGATTTATGTCGTAGATGCTGAAGGAAATGAAAGCTTAATACCACGCACCGTTATCGGCAGTTCTAATGATATTATCGCCGTTCATAAGGTCAATCCTAAATGGCTCATACGGCTTGGTAAACGCGCTCTAGCTGTTTTTAATGAAGCCTATGACCCCAATGGCGGCGTACCAAACACAACAGGGACAGTATCTTCGGTGGTTTATCGTATCAATAAAGGAGGAAAATGATGTTTGACAATAAGGAAGGAGAGGGAAAAGGTACAAAACTGGATAACGTCGAGCAAAAACATATTGAAGGTACCTATGGAGGGTCGGAACTAGGTTCTGAACGTCGTCCGACAGTTCCAGGTACCCGTGCATTGTTAATGGTAGGACTTGTTGTCATAGTAGCGATACCGATTGCCTTGACTTGGAAAGCTTTTAAAATGCGTAATACCGTGGAAGTTGAGGAAGAAAAACCACAACAAATAGTACAGCAAATTATACCAAACTATGTCCCTCGGATTATAGAAGAGCCAAAAATTGTAGAAGAAGCAGAAAAATCAACACAAATAGAAGATTCAAGCCTAGATATTCCACCGGCCTTGAGTAAACTTCTTCAAACAGCCATTCCTCCACATATGCTCCAAGATTCTGAAGAATTAGCACGCAAACGTATGCTCAGTTCTAGCCTTAACAACGGTGGTAGCGAAGGATCTACAGATACGAATAATAAAGCATCGAATAATGATACAGGTAATGGCGTATTATTTGATAACCTTCAGCCCGTGCGTTTAGGTCAATCACATGCGATGCAACTTCGTAACCGTGACTTTTTGATTACACAAGGAACGCAAATAGATTGTACGTTAGAAACAAAGATCATTACATCACAACCCGGAATGACGACGTGCTATTTAACACGCGATATTTATTCCACAAGTGGACGTGTTGTTTTGCTTGACCGTGGTTCTAAAGTCGTTGGTTTTTACCAAAGTGGCATACAACAAGGACAAACGCGCGTGTTTGTGCAATGGTTACGCATCGAAACGCCTTCTGGTGTTGTTGTCAATCTTGACTCACCAGGCACAGGTCCTCTGGGTGAAGCGGGTATTGGTGGCTGGGTTGACAGACATTTTTGGGAGAGATTTGGTAGTGCAATTATGGTAAGCATTATCGGTGATTTAGGAGAATGGGTAAGAGGAAAAGTTAATAAAAGCAGCAAAGAAAATAAAGAGAATTCACAAAATAAAGATGCTCAGAATGCTGAATCTATAGCAATCGATGTTCTTCAAAATTCCATCAATATCACACCAACACTTTACAAAAACCAAGGCGAACGAGTAAATATTTTTGTTGCTCGTGATCTGGATTTCAGCAATGTCTACAGTCTCGTCACACGTTAACCCGATACAGAAAGATCAAGCAGTTTTTCAGCTTCTGCAACCGCTTGATTGTTTCTTAGAAGATCCCACGATCACTGAATTATCGATTTGCCGCCCCTATGAAGTATGGACGAAAAGCTTTAAGGGTTGGCAAGTACATAGCGTACCAGAGTTAACAACCACTTTTTTGCAAACGCTTATTACAGCTATTATCGTTTATAACGGTATGGCTCCCAGAAGTATTAATTATGTGCTCTTGCCTGGTGGACAACGTGGTACAATTATACAAACACCAGCTGTTGTTGATGGTGCTCTTTCCTTTGTAATTCGTAAACATTCTCTTATAGTTAAGACGTTAGAAGAACTCAAAGAAGAAGGGGCATTTGACGATTTTTCTGATGTAAGTTTTAATAAGCCTTCAGCAAAAGAAGCCAATAACTTGTTATCGAAGCAGGACTTCACACGGTTGGAACCATTTGAAGTTCAACTTTTGCAACATAAACGTGATGGAAAAATTCTTGAATTTTTACAAGAATGCGTCCTTCACAAACGCAACATTATTATTGCAGGTAAAACAGGATCTGGTAAAACAACATTTGCCCGCTCTTTAATTGAAAAGGTTCCTGTAGAGGAGCGTATTATCACAATTGAAGATGTTCATGAGCTTTTTCTACCCAATCATCCCAATCATGTACATATGATTTATGGTAACAATGTAGGCCGTGTTTCAGCTGAAGAGTGTCTAGATGCGTGTATGCGTCAGTCGCCCGACCGAATTTTTCTCGCTGAATTGCGAGGCAATGAGGCATGGGAATATCTCAATTCGCTCAACACTGGCCATCCCGGATCGATTACAACGACGCATGCCAACAGCGCTTTGCAGACATTTGAACGATGTGCCACCTTGATTAAAAGATCAGAAGTTGGCCGGCAACTCGAGTTAGAAATGATAAAAATCGTTCTCTATACAACAGTTGACGTAGTGTTGTTCTTTAAAGATAGAAAACTCTCTGAAGTCTTTTACGACCCAATTTTTGCTAAATCAAAAATCACTTAAGGGGAGCTTCCTCTCTCGGTAAGATGATACAAACAAACAATAGCCGTAACTAATTGTTACGGCTATTTATTTAACTTTTCCTATTCTCTTTTCTTTTCCAATGGATCTTCTACACTCTTCATGAATAAAAGAAGAAAAAAGTTAATAGACAACAACTCTACGAGAAAAACAAATTATACATAAGGCTCTCTCTATTCTCTTACCTTTGATCATTCTTCCCATTTATCTTTTGAAAAAGTATGTTTAATGCAAAAAAATAGCTATAAAATAAATATTTCAACAAAAGAAAAGAAGAAATTTTGATTCGCATATCAATGAAAGCTTCGTAAAACAGGTCCTTTCAATCATAATAAATAATTATCGTCAATCAAGACCAAAACTTATCGTTTAAAAATTCTAAGCGCTATTTTCAAGTGATTAATAAATATGTTTTTTCACCAAACAATCTCCAGATACGGAAAACCTCATACGAAATAAACTATCATTTCGATTTAGCATCCATAAACCACATTCTATTTGGTAATAAAAAGTATAGTGGCATATCGACGTCTTCTTCGGACGAAGAAAGATTCTTAACCTACGGCTGTTCGTAAACAACTAAATTTCTCTTAAGCAAGCTTTGCTAACCATATCACGTAGCTTATGTCCCCATCCTAAAGAGGATATCCATAGACTACACAGGTAAGCTCTACTCTCTGAATATTCCTGCTCTCTTCTCTGCACCTCAAAAAGCAAAAATTCCTAAAAGCACAGATATACAATCCCTCTTCTTAAGCCACGTCACATTGATTTATAAAGAGTGTTCATTATTTTGCGTGTTGGATAAAAGATCTTAATACCGTAAGATTCTCTCATTTCAAAGCTGTCTATTAACCAAAACCATGCTCTTGCACATTACAAGCGAATAAAGCCGTATAGAATGAAACTGTACAAAAAAGCACTAAAAATACCTTTTATAAACCATCCAAAATGCCAAAAACTGTCGCAACATTGGGAGTTTGCAAAGTGTCTAATGGCACCCAACTTGCTCTTTTATGAAGTGTAAAAATGGAGATGCTCTATAAATTTTATATTATTCATCGGAGCTTTACCATTATACCATCCACGAGCACTGTCGCGAAATGAGCTGGGGCTCCTTAAAGATAAGGTTTCTTTAAAACAAGCGCATAAATTGACAAGCCAGGTGTATTTGGGTTGGGGCGTTCTGTTTTGTATAAGGATTGTGATCTTATTAAAAAACGAGAGAAACAAAAGCGTGAAGCAATGCATAATCTCTATTATTTAAAAGACATTACTCTAGATACTTTTGAAAGTCATAAAACTGAACTAAAAAATGACGGCAAAATAGAAACTGGTTTGCACCTTTACAGCTTCATATTCTCCTCAAATTAGGAGGCTGTATACCGATTTCAAAGATTACGCCAACGAGAGATACGTAATACTCTTAACTCCCATCTGGTAAGTAAAAGCTGCAACAGCAAAAGCTTTTTTAGAAAAACAACGCCATAAAGTCATTAATGAACAGGCAATGAATTGGAGAAATGTTCCAGATTTTTATCAAACACTCTGCAAAACAACAATAATGATACAACTGGCTTTGCGTCTGCTTATTCTTACAGAGGTTTCTACCATCCCTTGCATCAATTCGTGAAAATCAGATTGAAGGGGATATATGGACAATTCTTGGCTTGAGAATATAAAAGGTCTGCGTAATACTACAGGAGATTTCAGCATACCCTTATGATCAGAAGCATTAAAAATTTTAAAACAAGCGTGCTTGTTTTTTCGCAATGATTTCTTTTTTCTGCAACCGGTCGTGGTCCTTATTAATGTGAGTTTCCTATCACAATATATAAGAGAGATTAGTCTGAAAACCTGTCCACGTAAATTTCGCTCTAGTTTACGTAATTGGCTAACAGACTCCACCTATCACACCTCAAAGGGTGAAGCTTTTTACACGCACGACAAGGCATTGATTTATAATGATAATTCACTGTTTTGCATATTGAATGAGAGTCTCGAATAACGTAAGATTCTCTCATTTCAAACCTCTCTATGTTGAATCAATCAAAATCATTCCCTTGCACGTCACAAGCGGGATGAATGTGTGGATAAAATTTATATAAGAAAGGACTAAAAATGGCTCTTATGAACCGTCTTAATGCAAGATCTGTCGCAACATTGGGGGCTGGCAAATATAATGATGGTGCTGGCTTGTTACTTCATAAGCGTAAAGATGGAGGTGCTCAATGGATTTATCGTTATACCCTTCACGGACGCCGCCGTGAAATGGGCTTGGGAGCGTTGCGAGATGTCTCTTTAAAACAAGCCCGTGAATTGGCAACTGGGTGGCGTTCTGTTCTTCGTGAAGGTCGTGACCCCATTAAAGAGCGTAATAAACAAAAGCGTGAGGCAATAAGCAATCTTCATTACTTAAAAGATATTGCCGTGGATGCTTTTGAAAGTCGTAAAGCTGAATTAAAAGGGGATGGTAAAGACGGAATCTGGTTTGCACCTTTAAAACTGCATATTCTTCCCAAATTAGGCTGTTTACCCGTTTCAGAGATTACTCAAACAGAGATACGCAATACCCTTGCTCCTATTTGGCATACAAAAGCTGCAACAGCAGAGAAAGCATTGATACGTCTTAATCTTTGTCTTAAACATGCGGCTGCGTTAGGATTGGATGTTGATTTACAAGCAACAGAAAAAGCACGTGCTCTCTTAGGCAAACAACGTCATAAAACGCAAAATTTTCCAGCTATGGATTGGAGAAAGGTTCCGGCTTTTTATAAAACACTTTGCGAAACAACAATGACACAACTGGCTTTACGTTTGCTTATTCTGACAGGCGTTCGTACAAATCCTATACGCCATATTCATAAAGATCAAGTTGATGGCGATATATGGACTATTCCTGCTGAGAATATGAAAGGAAGGCGTGATGCTACAACAGAATTTCGCGTCCCTTTATCAACAGAAGCATTAGATATTTTAAAACAAGCGCGCCTTTTATCTCGCAATGATTTCTTTTTTTCTGCAACAGGTCGGGGTCCCCTTTCTGCACGCTGTATGGCTCAATACATGCAAAAAATTGGACTTGATGCCTGCCTGCATGGGTTTCGTTCTAGTTTACGCGATTGGCTTGCTGAAACAACCGATGCCCCCTATGAGGTCGCTGAAACTATTCTAAGTCATACAGTTGGCGGCAAAGTAGAGCGTGCCTATCGTCGTACTGATTATCTAGAACAGCGCCGTGTTTATATGGATAAATGGGCGGCTTATGTCACGGGTCAATCTTAAGATATGGGGTGCATAACCCCATTATCTGTGGATAACTTTAGCTCTCTTCTCTCTCATTCTCTCTCAATAAGATTCATAAATTATCACATCAGAAATTATATGATAAAATATTGTTTTCTATGAATAAAATACCTTCAAAAATGAACCAAAATGTGGTTAATAAATAGTTATGATTTGTTCTCATTTTTTGATAGAAAGGATTTTAATATGACAGAAAATGATATTCTTTTGACAGACCGTGAAAGTGCAAAATTGCTTCATATGAGTGTCTCAACTTTCCGCCGTCATGTAACTAATGGCTCTCTCCCCAAACCCCTAAAATTTGGTTTTTTATCGCGTTGGTTACAATCGGATCTTTTGAATATAATCGAGCAAGCAAAACAGCAACGTTATAACGACGCGGCATAAAAAAACCTTGTCACATAAGGACGGACAAGGCTTTCTCAAACTCATCAACCTGGAGCTTTATTTGGTGTAAATTCAAAGCTTTCTCTGCTGAAGCAAGACCTAAGGTTTGCATTCAAGTTGTTCTGAATGCTTTTTACAATAAGGGCTATTTAAGCGTCTCTCAACACTTCGCTGAGGCATGACAGCACCAGGACGACATATGGGAAGGTTGTCTGATTTATGGTTCTCACACCAATCTTGTATTGTAAAGCTAGGGCGAAAACCTGATTGCGCCATACACATTTCAATACTGGCAAATTGATTCAAATCTAGCGCCACAACCTTATTAAGGTCCGGTACTCCACATTCTAAAAGTATTTTATTTCTCCATAATGCTGGAGAAAGTGAGGGAATTGAGTTAACACATCCAGTGATACTTAACAGAGCTATACAACTCAATAGTTTTAAGATTTTCTTCATTATTCCCCTCTTTCAATGGATTTATTTACAATAAACAGCTCATAAGCTTGTTGATATTTTCTGTCACCGCTGTTTAAACAACGGTGAACAATATTGAAATGGTTGGTTGAGAAAACAATTCCACCATTCCAAGCAAAGGCAAGGATGGCAGATTGTTGATCATCACTAAGGCTTGCATTCATCCGCGTTTTTATACCTTCTACAAAACGGGCTGTTTAAGCGCTTTTCGACACTTCTCTGTGGGATGACAGCACCAGGCTGACAAATGGGGAGGTTTTCCTCTTTAAAAGTATAACACGGACTCCCTCCCCCTTTATAACGGAATCCTGCTTGAATCATACATGTATAAGTTGTTGCTTTTGCATTGATGCTCTGCTTTCTATTTTCTGAATCAGGATCGATAAGACTCGGCATTCCACATTCTAATAAGGCTTTTCCTACCTCAGTAGAATCCGCACCTGACTTCTCCCACATACTCACGTACCCTGGAGCAGGTTTGTCAATGTTTTCAATGTCACATCCAGTAACCGTTAACAAAATGAGCAGGCTTAATAAATTAAAAAACATTTTCATTTTTTGTTCCCTGTTCTCGTTGAATAAAGTTTTTTAAAATCAAATGAACCGTAATTCCATCTACACGCATCACTCGCATCAGCATAACAATTATGGGGGCTCGGGTTAAGGCCCAAGACCGCTCTCCCCATCTCTCTGAGAGGATTAGTTGCTATAGTAAATAAACTGTTTGCTACAAATATCGTCATATAAAAAGGATTTTTTATACCTTTCTCCAAAAGTGAAAAATCTAGATTTAAAGGTGCCTTATAAGCCGTAGGCCAATTGTAACCAATCACTGTACTAATGGGGTCTAACATATGACCTTGTATGTAGTATAATTTTTTTCGCCATCGCTTAGATAATCTACTGTATTGGCCATCGATTGCATGTGAGCAGCCGCTCCAACAAGATAGAAGTCTGTTTTCTTGGCTACACTGTGGATACCATGTTCTTGCAAGTCATTTGCTCCATTGCGTATTGTTAAGGTACCCCGGCTATGCCCACTAACAATAGCATTGTCATTGCCATAACGATAGATAAAATCTTGGAACTTCTTGGTCGAATTACTCAATCCCCAAGTGCTACCCTCCCAAAACTTTTGATAATATGCTACCCCTAATTCTACCAGCACATCATCAGCTTGGGAAAGTATGTAAAATAAAGGGGACCATTTTTATTAACAGCCAATTGGACAGCATTACCCGCAGCATCATCTGGTGAATTAAAAATGCCATTGTAGAACATATAAACAGCACCATTAGGGCCTTTTTGTAAATGCTTTTCTTCCTCTGGCTTTAAAAAGTGATACAGAGTGATATATTTTCCATCACGGCCTTTTATAGGTTTTCCATTTTCATCGGTTAAATAGAGGACATTGCCATTTTCATCATGCGCAACCTCACCCACTGGATGGTCAACATAAAATGCCATTTTACGAACCCCATCCCATATATCAACCCATTCATCTACCCATTTATTTCTCATACCTAAACGATTACGCAATATATCCTCAAGCGGTGCGACATCTAGCTGTCCTACTGCCTGGTGTGCTGCTGCGGTGTTGCGGTTGAGAGAGCCAATGATTTGTCCAGCATCTTGCCCCATCGCCCTCTGTCCAGTTATATCAGTAAGGATGATAGTCCCATCGCTGATAGCAGATTTGGTTTCCCCTTCTGCTCCATCCTTGGCTTTGCCGTGATTTAAAACATTCTTGGCAATGTTTTTTATCGTGTCATTCCCAGAAATGCTAAACCCATGGCTGCTGGCTTTAGCATGGGCACTGTTGCTGATATCACTGGTGCTAATGCTTCCAGTGGTCAGGCTGTTTTTATCTGCCGGCGCGGTGCTGGCAATGATGCCTCCGGTCAGCGTTGTTTTGTCTTTAACTATGATATTAAAGCCGCCATCACCCGCTTTGATGCCTGATTGCTCCACAACACTATGATAATCGCTGGAGGATTTATCCTTTTGGAAAGAGGCGCTCATGGAGCCCCCACCACCCGTTTGTCCAGCACCAAACCCAACAGAAACAGAGTTTTGCTTGCTGGAAGTTTGTCCCGTATCACTGCGGCTGGTAATGGCAAAATCACCCCCTACTTCCATTTCTACACGCTCTCCAGAAACCACGGCGCCTGCCAATGTGGTGTTTGCCCCACTGTTGGTGTGAACTGTGCCACTACCTATAATATGGCTGTTTTTGTGTTGAACTTCCTCACTGGAACCTTCCCCTTGACTAAAAGCAGCACTACCCGTTGCCCCTGCGCCACCCGTGCCATAACCGGTGCCAACACTCATTGAAGCACTTTCACTGCTGTTTTGTGTGCTTTGCGTGTTTTGTGCACTTTCAAAGGTGATATCTTCACCTGCTTCCATAGTGATATTTCCGCTCTGTGCATCATTTTCCAGCACATAGATTGGATTGGTACCAGCAATAACATCAGCGCCAACACCATGGATGCTGCCTTTGTGGGCATGCATGTTAACAGCGCGTCCACCTTCTATGCTATCTGTCACTGCGGTAGATGTCTGAACAGATGCCTCCGTTTTTTCTGTTTTAAAGCCCACGGTTACACTGCCAGATGCACCAACCAGATTGGCAAGAGCATCCTTGGTGGAGCCCCCCAATCCTCCTAATGAGCTACTCAGTCCTTTGGTTGTGTTCCCCTTTTCCCCCGTATTGCCAGTCAGCCAATTAACAAAATTCCTGCCTTTGTTAAAGAGGTGATTGATTTTCATGCCAGTCAGTATGCCATTAATAACGGTGTTATTGCCATCCTTATTATTCATGTGATCTGCGGCATCTTTTAGTCCTTGTACCGTGCCAAGGACACCGATATCAACGGAAGTTGTCACACCAGCAAAAGACTTTTCATGCTTTTCTTTTGCGTTAGAGGTATCATAGCTTTCTGATAGGGTGATATTATTGCCGGCATCAATGTTGACATCACGATCCGCCGAAACAATGGTTGCTTGTAAATTCACATCATTGTCAGCAGTAATCTGCACATCTTGGCGTGCCGTGATGTGTGATTGTGTGGAAGTGGTTTCCCATTGATCGCCCGTATCTTTGGCGCTTGCAATTCCAAAACCTACAGAAGCACCGCTGTTGCTCTTTTCAAACTGAATGCCAAAACCTGTGCGTTCTTCCTTTGAGCTTGAGGAATGGCTATTATGACCAACAAGCACCTTGACATCACGCGCTGCCGAAAGGTTAATATTCTCACCTGCAAGATCAGAGCCAACAATTGTCACATCTTTTTTCTTGGCAGTGATGTTGATCGTACCATCCGCATTGAGAGAAGAACCTTGATGTTCAAAACTCTCTTCATTTTCTGTCTTTCCCTCACTCCCGTATATCGACACAAAGCCCTTGCCTGATCCCACACCAAAACCTGTTTCATGCTCCTCTGAATGGCTCTTATGATGATCTGTCATGCCATCAATCGTCACACTTTCTCCGCTCACATTGATATCTTGACCGGAAAGCAGATGAGAAGCAGAAATCTTGGCTTCTCCTTGTGCGTCTAACACGATGTTGCCCGTTGCCCCAAGGATAGAGGAGACCGTTGTGGTATGCGATTGAGATGTATCGGACGATTTCTCATGCAAAAAGCCACTTGATGACGATTGTGCTTGTTGATCCAAATGTTCTTGGGCGCCTTTGATAGTAATCTTTCCCCCAGAGTGAATGGTAATATCCGCTTGTTTCTGTTCTCCTGGTGCTTTCTCTCCTGACGTTTCCTCTGCCTTACCGGCTATGAGCGTCGAGGAGACAACTTCCGTGTTGTTTCCGGAATCAATGGCAATGCCTTCCCCCCCTGTTATGCTTGACCCCACAACTTGGCTCACATCCATCTTGTTATGCTCAGATTTGCTGCTACTGAATGCTCCACCCTCTTTGTGATACGACATCTCATAATGTAAGCTATCCTCTGCATTATTGATCAGGACATCGTTGCTGGCTTTCAGCCCTACCTTGCCATCAGCCGCAATGGAACTGCCTGTGATGCTAAGGTCATGCGATTTCCCATCCTGCCCTGCAATGACAGTGGTGTCACCTCCCGATTTTATCGAAGATCCAACGGCATGAGAAGCTTGCATGTCCACTTTCGTGTTTTTGGTGCGAAGATGATACTCCATCTCATCGTTTCTCACCCCTATTGTTATCTCCCCTTGGGCACCAAGAGCAACATTGCCCTTGGCATCTATATCGGAAGCAGCAATATGGATATCTTGACCTGAGATGACAGTGGTATCTTTTCCAGAACTTAAATGAGAGCCATTGTGCACGGCAACATGAGAAGTTTGATCCCCGCGATGGCTATTGGCACTGTTGCGCGTGGCATCAATCGAAACGTTTTCTTTTGCCTGTAAGGAAAGTTTATCCGTTGCTTGAACATCAGAGCCTAAGATATTCAAATCTTGTCCAGAGAGAAGTGTCGTCGATCCTCCAGAGTTTAACGCCGATTTATGATGCATGGTGGCATCACCCTGTTCATCATGGTAATGGGTTTCTGCTGAACCGATCGTCAAGTTGCCTTGTTCTGTAGCCATGGCAAGATCACCTCCGGTGGTGATCTCCACCCCTGAGGCTGTGATATCTTGCTTGGCAAGAACTGTCGCATTGCCACCAGTAGAAAGCGCTTCGGTGTTTAAAACGGTCTCCACGCCGTCAACCGTTGTGCGCCCTGCATCTAAACGAATATTCTTCTCCGCAAGGATAACAGCATCCCCACCCGCCGCAAAATGCCCCCCTTGACTGAGGATATCCCCGCCATGCACATGCAATTGGTGGTTTGCCGCAATCCGCCCTGAATTAGTTATTGTGGAATTGCTTGTATTTTGGCTGGTGATATTGACATCATCGCCCATGATCAAAGCCCCAGCAGAAACAAAGGAGGCTCTGTCTTTTTCAGGGATGTAAAGCACCGGTGCGTAAACATCCATGCCCTTGACCTGTTGGCGCACATAAATCACCATCGGGGCTTCTAGAGAAGCCAATTGTTCTTCACTCAAAGCCTCACCAAAGGGGAGATTGTGGGCTTTTGCATAGTCTGCCCCGACATCCAGCAAGGTTTTGACTTGTTCAATGGCATCACTTCCAGGAATAAAGGAACCTTTG
>NZ_JBHIOH010000041.1:0-57592 GCF_042195375.1 Bartonella sp. CL100XZDX
ATTAAAGGGCGTAAAACAAAACAGTCCCTTCAGGGAATTATAGGTGTACGCTATAGTTTCTAAGTATATGGTTATTTTTTAATTGATCTCAATGTGTGTAGAAGGATTTTCAAACCAAGTGTCTAGGTTCGTCCTCTTTAAAGAAGAAGGCTTTCAAAAAGATATATTTTTTGCATGTGAGTTTTTTCTTATGACTTTTTATTGCTTAAATGATAATTTTGATGGGAAGCATTTAAGATTATGAAAGAAGGTTCAATATTTATTGAGAGTCGGTAGCGCATCTTTATGATGGGATGAGCGGTTGCAGGTATTTTTATTAAAGTTTTCTTTATAATTCATTCTATATTTTGAGAATTTGTGTAGATTTTTGCAGAGTCACTTGGCAAAGGGCTCCTTGCTCGCTATAGAAACAGTCAGAGAATGTTATAAATGAAATAAAGGTGAGTAAATGGCTTTAGAGCGTACTTTTTCGATGATTAAACCAGATGCAACCCGTCGTAATTTGACTGGCGCAATTACTAAAATGCTTGAGGATGCGGAGCTACGTGTTATTGCGTCTAAACGTGTTTGGATGAGCAAACGTGAGGCTGAAAAATTTTATGCTATTCATAAAGAACGCCCTTTTTTTAGTGAATTGGTTGAATTCATGTCTTCTGGTCCAACCGTTGTACAAGTTTTGGAAGGCGAAAATGCAATAGCTAAAAACCGTGAAGTAATGGGGGCTACGAATCCTAGTGATGCAGAAGAAGGGACAATTCGTAAGGTTCATGCTTTATCGATTGGCGAAAATTCTGTCCATGGATCCGATAGTGCTGAAACGGCAAAAACAGAAATCGCCTTTTGGTTTTCTGAGATAGAAATTGTTGGTTAATAAAGCGTTTATAATAATAAAGCGTATATAAGAAGCAAAAATCCGAAACACTATATTTCGGTTTTTTGCTTATAAGATTATAGACTTTTTTGAAAGCATATGGAGCATTAATTGTTTTTTAGCTTTTAATATTACAGCTGCTTTTACGAAAATATAAAGCCTATTTACTCTTTTTTGAAGAGCTTTTATCTATATACCACCCTTACTTGTAATGTGCAAAAAGTGCTTGATTGGTTTATCATTAATAAAAATAAATCAATCTTATGCTGTTCTTATCTCTTATTTAAGTACAAAAAGATAAATTATCATTATAAATCTCCATACTCTTCATAGGATAACGTGTTTTAAACCTGCACGAAAATAATCCCACCCTGTCCACAATGTAAGGAGGGCAGAAATCCACAGCATAGTAATGCCAAACTCTACTGTGTAAGGGAAAATTTTATTACCGGCTGGTCCAGCTAAAAGAAATACAATAGCGATCATTTGTACAAAAGTTTTCCATTTTGCAAGACGAGAGACAGGAACACTAACTTTTAACTCAGCCAAATATTCACGTAATCCTGATACAAGAATTTCTCTGCAAAGAATGATAATAGCTGCCCATAGTGTCCACCCAGCGATGGTACTGTCTGCGGCAAGCAAGAGCAAACAAGCAGAGACGAGAAGTTTATCGGCAATTGGATCTAACATGCGACCAATATTGGATGTTTGTTCCCAAATACGAGCAAGGTAACCGTCAAGAAAGTCAGTAATGGATGCAACGATAAAAATGGAAACAGCAATCCAGCGAGTGATATCACTTGATTGTAGTCGCCCTTCTAAAAAAAAGCATGCAACAACCATTGGGACTGCAACAATTCGTGCATAAGTTAAAATATTTGGAAAAGAAAAAGTATGATTTTTCATGGAGCCATTTTTAATTCTTGTGAAAGAGAATATATTTCCTTAACGTAACAAGTCGAAGGTTATGAAACAAGCCTATTTTTCATGAAAATGGTTATGAATTTTTTGTGCAATTGTCATAGAAATTCCCGTAACTTTTTTTAAATCTTCAAATGAGGCACTAGCAACAGCTTTGGCACTTCCAAAATGATGAAGCAATGCACGCTTTCTTGTCGGACCGATATTTTCGATTTCATCAAGTGGGTTTTTGAATGTTGCTTTTTTTCGTTTTATCCTATGAGTTCCAATCGCAAAACGGTGTGCTTCATCACGCAGACGTTGCAAAAAATAGAGGATAGGATCACGTGGAGGAAGTGTAAAGGGGGGGATACCTTTTATAAAAAATCGTTCACGTCCCGCATGACGGTCAACACCTTTGGCGATTCCAACAACTGTGAAGAGATCATTTAATTGTAATTCAGCAAGTATTGCATGTACGCTGTTGATTTGTCCTTCACCACCATCGATTAAGATAAGGTCAGGCCAAATGGGAAAAAGATCATCATCTTTTATGTCATGACTTCTATTTGGCAGATCATACTCTTTGATAAGGCGTGAAAATCTTCGTTTAATCACTTCTTTCATCATGCCAAAATCATCGCCAGGCGTGATATCTGTTGAGCGAATGTTGAATTTTCGATATTGATTTTTAATAAATCCCATTTGACCAGCAACAATCATAGCCCCTACAGCATTTGTTCCCATGATATGAGAATTGTCATAGACTTCTATCCGGCGTGGAGGAACAGGTAGTTGGAATGTTTTAGCAAGACCTTGAAGCAATTTTGTATGGGTGGCTGTTTCAGAAAGCTTATGTTCAAGTGCTTCATGAGCATTGAGATAGGCACGATTAACAAGAGTTTTTCGTTCACCTTGTTTAGGTAAAGAGAGGGACACTTTGTGATTTGCTTTGAGACTAAATGCCTCTGTAAGAAGTGTCTTTTCTTCAATTTCTTCAGATAAAAGGATGCTTTTAGGAAGTGGTTTATCATCGTAAAATTGGGCAAGAAAACTCGCTAAAATTTCAGTGCGGGAAAAAGAGGGATCTGCTTTAGGGAAATAGGCACGGTTTCCCCAATTTTGCCCCATGCGAAAAAAGAACACTTGAATACAGGTCATTCCTTCTTTTTGCGCAATTGCAAATACATCCGCTTCTTTTATCGTTTGAGGATTAATACCTTGATGGCTTTGTATGTGAGAAAGGGCTGATAAGCGGTCACGATAGGAAGCTGCTTGTTCAAAATCGAGATTTTCAGCGGCTTTATGCATAGCTTGAACCATATCGCTTTTAATAGATTGATCTTTTCCCGAAAGGAATGCTTTTGCTCCTTTCACCAGTTCTTTATAATCACTGTCACTAATTTCATGAGTACAAGGTGCAGAACATCGCTTAATTTGATAAAGCAAGCAGGGGCGTGTACGGTTTTCAAAAACTGAATCAGTACAGGTTCGTAATAAAAAGACGCGTTGTAAAACATGAACTGTTTGTGTCACTGCACCAGCAGAAGCAAAAGGACCAAAATAGTGAGCTTTTCGTATTCGAGCACCACGATGTTTGTAAAGTGCAGGCACTCGATGATCATCTGTAATCATAATATAAGGAAAACTTTTATCATCACGTAGGAGTACATTAAAATGTGGATGCAATCTTTTGATGAGATTGGCTTCTAAAAGGAGTGCTTCTGTTTCTGTATGGGTGACGATAAACTCCATATGATATGTTGCACGAATCATGCGGGTAATACGATTATTGTGTCCTTGTTCACGTGTATAGTTTGAAACACGTTTTTTGAGATTACGAGCTTTTCCAACATAGAGAATATCACCATTTTCACCAATCATCCGGTAAACCCCTGGCTTATGCGGAAGGTGTCTAACAAACTCTTGTATGAACTTGATACCTTGGAATTGATTTTTCTCATAGCTTTGATTAGCATTATGCCATGTAATATTAGAGAGAAAAGAAAGTTTTTCCCGTTCATTTTGCGGACAATTTGTATTATTTTTCAGGACCATTCCGTTTATTACAAATATGTTGTTTGTTTAATATATGAAATATTCTTTTTTATTAAATAATGATTATTTATGTCTTTATAATTTTTTTCTATAAATAATATCTTATAGCATAAGAGTATGATTTTAGAGAGCCGATCTTTCATAAAAAATATGAGAGTTGTTATTCTAAGACAGCTTTATGAATTTGCCTAATTTATCCATTAAAATGATTGGAATAGGAAATCCGTGATGATTAAGAGGATAGACTTTCTAAAAGGAAAAAAATTAATTCACGCTGATCGTTATTAGCTTACCATTATAATATGTTGGTATTATCCAAAGAATCAAAGAACTTTATCATTTAATGCCTTTGTATTTTACAACATGATATTTGATTTAGAAAAAATATAGAGAAAAGTCTAACATAATAGATGTTCTTTTTGAAGCCACTTATGCGTTATTTGGGCATTTTCATCTTGTCCAAGACGGTTGATAAGAAAGGGGCTGAGTTTTTTCATTTCTTCTTCCAAAAGGTAGGGAGGGTTAATAATAATCATACCACTTCCATTCATTGTCGGTGGACTTGAACTTTTTCGGATACGCATTTCAAGCTGTAGAATCTTAGGAATTCCGGTTTGATAAAGCGCGTGAAGAAAACTTTCAATTTCTTTGTCATATTTAACAGGATACCATAAAGCGTAGATTCCTCCAGAAAAGCGACGATAGGCTTTCGTTAATCCATCAATAAGGCGGGAAAACTCTCCAGTTTTTTCAAAGGGAGGGTCAACAAGGATAAACCCACGTTTTTCTTTTGGTGGTACATGAGCATTTAAGGAAAGCCAACCATCTAAATGCAGAACTTTTGTCTGATAATCTCCTGCAAAGTTTTTTGCTAAAATATGATAATCTTCATTGTGCAATTCTATTGCGGTGAGGCGATCTTGTTTCCGTAATAATTGACGAATAAGAACAGGAGATCCAGGATAAAATACAATTTCTTTTTCCCCTTTATTGAGGGCATCAATGATATCACACCATGGACAAAGGAGTGTTCTTAAATCTTCTGGGATAGGAGTTGAAAAAAGTCGTTGGACACCTTCGCGACACTCTCCTGTTTTATGTGCTTCTAAAGAAGAAAGGTCATAAATACCGATTCCAGCATGCGTATCTATAACGCGAAAAGCTTTTTCTTTGCGTTTGAGATATTCTACAATGCGAGTGACAATAATGTGTTTAAAAACATCAGCAAAATTGCCAGCATGATAAATATGCCGATAATTCATGGAGTAAACTCTATCATATGTATAACTGTACCGGATTATTAGCATAGAATAATAGAATTGATATCCATAAAAATATTCTTATAGAAATCAAACAATACCCTCACTCCCACATTATACACTACAGAAAAAATATTAATGTCATCGGAGCATTTATTCACAAGGCTATTTTTATATTATGAGATTAATCGTTAAAATTTTAAATTTTTTATATGAAAGATAGACAAGAAGAGATCAAACATTTCAATAGAGATATTTATGTTGTAAGAGATTTTTCTTTATGATCGCGGACTCTTCCAGGAAGACTATAAAAAACACTCAATTAACGAGAATATTAGTGAAGTTTTTTGAAAAATTGAAGGGTATCTTTCAAATTCATTCATAAATTTTCTTGTTTAAAGATTAAAGAATTTCAAATGCTTGATAAAAACATTGTTACATTTATAAGTTTTTTTAGCGAGCGTAAAATTATGGATAGAGCAATAAAGTGCTGGTGTTATAGTGATAGATTTTTGTAAAAGTGTGAATGAATCTCATTGCTTTAAGCAGAGCCAAAGCTTTACATTATACACGCTAAATAGCTAGGTTATTGTGTATGATGCTAAAATAAAACTTTTGAAAATTGATATGTGCTCTGCAAGCGATCTCAATAAAAATGAGGAATTTTAAACTAAAGTAAATAGGTTTATCTATCTCTAACACTATATTATCGAGCGGCTTTATGAGGTAATCTTATAAAAAAGGCTAGGATAAGAAATTCTTTTTATATGGATTATGCTTCGATACCATGCTTTTGATTGAATGTAATTTTCTATCCATGCCCATTCTGTTTTCAATACTGAGATAGGTTAAACACATGATATTATGAGAACGCATGCCCAGAATCCGGAGACGTGTAATAGTTAGAGCATACAGTGGCTTAGAGAGCTAGTTATATGGAGGTATTTTCTGAATAAAGGTGCAAGCTGGTACCTTTTTTATTTTTTAGCAGTATTGCCATACCTCTTGGCACTTGAGTTAGTTCATAAAGTGCATTTTTACTCTTTCCGCTAATAGTTTTTATTTACACGCCAGATATTTAACTGAACGCGATGATGGCTCATATTTCGTATTGTACATAGAATAATGAATGATAAAATTCCTACCCCAACGCAAAGAATAAATGTTGTGCGTAAGATGATAGTTTTTGAAGAGACTGATGATGTGTTAAGAAAGTTTTTTAGAGATTTTTCTTTCTGAATTTTTTAATTGAATACGTAAAGTGTTTTACAACATGTTATGATCTTTATCAGTAAAGGATAATTTGACGGAAATGTTTGTAATGATACGTAAAACATTGTGTAAAAGGAGAGACATTAGCTATAGTATTTACAGGAAGATGAGTAACCTAGGAGATCAGATGAAGTTATTTTAGAAAAGTTTTTAAGTGTTTTGAATTTTGTATGAGGCGGTTTATCATTGTTGAATGGTTTGTGTTATAGTACGCTAAAAAGGGATGAGAGGATAAAAAGTTCTTTTGCAATAAAAGCGTGTAATTGTTTTTAAGTTAAGAAGAAAATATACAAGTAAGATATTATTTTGATACATTCTTCAGAGGAAGCATGAATAAATGAAATCAAATTTAAAAGCATAAGNAAAAGCATAAGTTAGAGAGAGTAATGGGTAATATTTTTTCACCAACGCATTTAATTATAATTTTATTGATTATCTTTGTGCTTTTCGGTCGCGGTAAAATTTCTGAATTAATGGGCGATGTTGCTAAGGGAATTAAAGCCTTCAAAAAAAATATGAAGGAAGGAGATGACAGCATTGAGGATAAAGTTGAAATGGCTCCTACTTCCCAAATAATTGATGTAGAATCTCAACAATCTCAGCCGTTATCGGTAAAACATGCAACAGCGCGCAGAAAGGTTTCTTCTGCTTCTAAAAAAAGCAAAACATCTGTTGCTAAAAAACAGTAACAAAAACGCAATCATCATTGTGCATTATTTTTTGATGAGAAAGTCGAATTAAGAGATGTTTGGGATTGACGGACCAGAGTTTATCGTAATCTTACTTGTTCTCATCATTGTCGTTGGACCGAAAGATTTACCTAAAATATTAAAGACAGTAGCAAAGATAAGAGCGTATGTGTATTCAACAGCAAATGAACTTCGTCATCAGTTTGATGATGTAATAAAACAAATCGAGCGCGATGATTTGCAAAAAGTATGTTCGGATATTAGCGATTCAAGCAAGAAGTTGGCAGAAACTTTTGATCCCACTCAAAATATATTAGAAGATATCCACGATAATTTGGATGTTAAGGCAACACACCATAAATCAAAAAAAGATAAAGAAATTTTGGAATGCGATCAAAACGTAACCAATAAAGATACGACAGTATCTATTGCTTCTAAAGATAAAGAAGATATGTCATGAATGTTAAGAAAGATGAAGTTGATGCCCATATGGCACCACTTTTAGAACATTTAATTGAACTTCGTCAGCGAATTATTGCTGCCTTGGTTGCATTTATGATCGCTTTTATGATGTGTTTTCTTGTTAAAGATTATATCTTAAATTTTTTACTATGGCCATATCAGTGGGCAATGAAAATAGCAGGGGGTAATCCTGAGGGTATTCGTTTGCAATCAACGCAAGTATGGGAAACTTTTTTAACGAAGATGAAGCTTTCTGCTTTTGGGGGAATTATTTTATCTTTTCCCTATACGGCTTTTCAGTTTTATAGTTTTATTGCACCAGGGCTTTATAAAAATGAGCGGATGGCTTTTTTACCATTTCTCATTGGGGGGCCTATTTTATTTTGTATTGGGGGAGCGTTTGTTTATAGTCTATTAGCGCCAATAATACTATGGTTTAGCCTTTCTCAACAATTTCTTCCAGATGTTCATTTAAAAATAGAGTTTATAGTGCGTATTTCTGATTATTTGGGCTTTATGACATCGTTTATCCTAATTTTTGGTTTGATTTTTCAATTACCTCTTGTCATCAGTCTTTTAACAAAAATTGGATTTTTAACGTCTTATGATTTGGCGTCTAAACGAAAATGGGCTATTTTGCTCTCTTTTATTATTGCGGCAATCATAACGCCGTCGGATTTTTTTACGATGTTTGCAGTGGCTTTACCAACGATAGCACTTTACGAGATTTCAATTTTAATTGCTTACAGTATAGAAAAGAGAAGAAAATCCGCTTAAGAAAAGTGTATAATCTTATGCGATAAGGAATGAATAAAACAATATAAATGAGGAATTTTTATGCTTGATATTAAGTGGATTCGTGACAATCCTGAGAAATTAGATAAAGCACTCGTAAGTAGAGGTCTTGAGCCACAAGCTGAAAGGTTAATACAACTTGATCTTGCACGTCGGTCGCATATTGCTAAGGTGCAATTGGCGCAGGAACGTCGCAATGCTGTTTCAAAGGAAATAGGACAGGCTTTAGCGGTATCGGATCAGCAAATGGCTGAACGTCTTAGAGCTGAAGTTGAAGAGATTAAAGCTTTTCTTTCCTCTGCAACAGTGGAAGAAAAACAGCTGACGGAGAGTCTTGAGAAAATTCTTTCAGCACTTCCAAATATTCCATTAGATGATGTTCCAGAAGGTAAAGATGAAAGTGATAATGTCGTCATTCGACATTTTGGTACACCTCCAACATTTAATTTTACACCAAAGGAACATTTTGATCTTGGTCAAGATCTCAAGCAGATGAATTTTGAACGAGCTAGTCGTTTGTCTGGAACACGTTTTACAGTACTTTCAGGGGCATTAGCACGGCTAGAACGAGCATTAGGCCAGTTTATGCTTGATGTGCATGTCAATGAGAATGGTTACACAGAAGTCTCAATACCTCTTCTTGTTCGTGATGAAATTGTTTACGGAGCAGCACAATTACCGAAATTTGCTGAAGACCTTTTTCGTACAACAGATGGTCGATGGCTTATTTCCACAGCAGAAGTGCCATTAACCAATTTGGTCAACGATGAAATTCTTGAAATATCAGATTTACCACTGCGATTTTCTTCTTTATCTCCCTGTTTTCGTTCAGAGGCGGGAGCAGCCGGTCGTGATACGCGCGGTATGTTGCGTCAGCATCAATTTTGGAAAGTTGAAATGGTCTCGATTACCAGTGAAGAGCAGTCTTTAATTGAATTAGAACGTATGACGGAATGTGCAGAAGATATATTAAAGCGGCTTGGTTTGCCTTTTCGCACAGTGGTTCTTTCTACGGGTGATATGGGGTTTGCAGCGCGTAAAACCTATGACATCGAGGTTTGGCTTCCTGGTCAAGAATGTTATCGTGAAATTTCTAGCTGTTCAGTTTGTGGAGATTTTCAAGGTCGTCGTATGAATGCGCGCTATCGTAAAGAAGGCGATAAAAAATTGCATTTTGTTCATAGCCTTAATGGTTCTGGTACGGCTGTTGGACGTTGTCTTATTGCCGTACTTGAAAATTATCAACAGGCTGATGGATCAATTATTATTCCAGATGTTTTACAACCTTATATGGGAGGCATGCGCTGTATTACTGCTTAATTTTACGAAAGGAGAGACAATATGCGTTTATTGCCAAGAGGTGATGATACACAGACGCAAGTTTTTGCCATTTTAAAAGAAGCAGTTTGTCAGTATGATAAAAGTGTACCTCCATTGGAGATTGAATGATACTATGGGGCAAAAGGGTATTTTACAATTTCGTGAGGAGTTAGCCGCTCTTGTACTGAAAATGCGTAGCAAAGGCATTGATGACGTGCGATTTTTTTCGGCATTAGAGAAAATTCCGCGTCAACAGTTTGTTGCTGCTCCTTGGTTCAATAGTGCTTATGATAATAAAGTTATTCCCCTTGAGTGTGGTGAATATATGGAACGTTTGGAAGAACAACTCTTAATTCTTTCGGCATTATCGTTGAAAAAAAGGCATCGTGTCTTAGAAATTGGTACAGGATCTGGTTTTTGTACTGCTCTTATGGCATGTCTGAGTGACCGCGTGACAACGATTGATCGTTATAAAACGCTTGTTGATTTAGCACGCCAAAAATTTCAAACTTTAGGAATTGAAAATATTGTTATAAGGCAGATTGATGGAAGTCATAGTGTGACAGGCTTAGGATCATTTGATCGCATTCTTATTTGGCCATCACGTTTTGATGAACCAAAGGAATTTTTAGAACTTTTAGCTGAAAATGGAATTCTCATTCAGGCGATAGGACCTGACGAAGGGGTACAAACGGTGACGCGCTATACAAAAATTGGTAGTCGATTTGAGTGTTTAGAACTGTTCCAAGTGCGTTACCAACCTTTTATTAAAGGCATTGCGGAGATACTTTAATTTTTAAAAGCTAAGAAGTTTCTGCAAATTGTCTACGTTAAATTCATTTTGATCTTATATAAAGATATTTATGAATAAAACATCTCATTTTAACTCTTCGGTAATTTAAAAAAGCTTTAATGGAGTGAGTTGATTATTGATGAGTGAGCAAAACGATGTATCTAAAAGCTTTGGATAATATTTTCCAGCATAATTTTCAGAGAATAACTTTGTTAGCGGTGGTAACTATTGTTGCTGGTTGTAGTTCTGGTACACAGCGTTTTTCCAATACGTTCTCTCATCGTACGGTATCATCTCAATCAAATATATCAAGCACTATGTATACAGACCCGCGAATGCTATCATACGGTAGTGGTATGATACAAAGCACTGAATTGCCACCTGTGGAATCAGGTGATGATTCGTGGGGAGATGACAATTCTCCCTATAATTTTCCACATCAAGATAGGATAACTTCTTCTGATGGTCGCGTTATGGGCTCCCCTCCACGTAATCTTGGAACACTTTCTCGTTCACAAAAGGATAAATCTCCTATTTTTCGGCGGAATTCTTATATTGTCCAGAGTGGAGATACACTGCTCAGTATTGCACGACAAGTAGGGGTTAGTGTTGAGGCATTAAAATTAGCAAATGGTATAAACAGCAATTCCATTTATATCGGTCAGGTACTGGTTGTTCCAAGCAGGCGTACATTAGCAGCTTCAAATGCACACAATAATAACGATTGGGCAGTGTCAACTACAGAATCTACATCCCAATCTCAAGTGATGTCCTCTATAAAAAACAAGAAGTCCTCTCCTATATATAAAGCTCCTGTAACAACGCCACCCTCTGCAAAGATGAACAAATCAAGTTCTGAGAAAAATTTTTCTAAACAGATGACGCAATTGAAACATGAGACTGGTTTGTCAAGTACTGTTACGAATACAGATAATATGACGACTCCGCAAGCCACAGGAATTTCTAAGATGCGTTGGCCAGTACGAGGGCGTTTATTAAGCCAGTTCGGTCAAAAAAAGGGAACAGTAATGAATCGAGGAATAGATATTGCAGTGCCTGAAGGGTCTTCGGTAAAGGCGGCAGAAAATGGTGTGGTTATTTACGCGGGAGATGGATTAAAAGAGCTTGGTAATGTTGTGATGATTCGACATGAACATGATATTATCACTATTTATGGATGTAATAGTAAGCTTGTTGTTAACAAAGGACAAAGGATAAGGCGCGGTGATGAGATTGCTAAATCTGGTGTTTCAGGAAATGTTAAAACGCCACGTGTCTATTTTGAGATGCGTAAGAATTCATTACCTGTTGATCCCCTTAAATATTTAGAAAACTAATTTATTGATGACTTTTACATTTGAATAGTCTTACAGTTTATAGAAAATTCATGAAAAACAATTGATTTTCTTAAATCAATAACATTGCAGCAAAAAATCATTGGTTTCAGGAGAGTAGTTCGTGGGGGCGTTAGATATCACTATCTTTGTATTTATGAAAGTGTAAGACAATAGTATCATACTATTTGTCAGCTTTGAGTGTTCCAATTGCTCTTGCATTTGAGAGAAGCATGAAAAAAATATTTCACGCCTTTCTTAAAAAGTTTTTATCTACAGGCTCATTTCATATGTGTGACGTGCAAGAAAATCGTTTTGATTAATTCAGAAGGTTTGAAATAAGAGCGTTTTATTGTATTTAGATCTGTCGTTCGATATCAAAAACGATAAATTATCTATATAAATTAAAGTTTGTTCATTAGAAAAATTATCTTGTATAATTTATTGAGTTAGTGAAAAGATTTATATTGTAGGATATACAATAGGGGAAAGTGAATCTATTTTTTAAGATTTTTCTCATTGTATTTTGGTATTCTGCCTCTTAAGGATTTATTGTATTTTTGTAAAGCTGTGATTAGATTATGTAGTTATTGCTTTTTATGATAAATTCTTTAGGAATTTTTTCTGTATCGGAATTTCATTTTAATAGAGTGGGAAATACCTGAGGTTTAACTATAGGAGATAAAAATGTTTATTACGAACGCTTATGCTCAAGTTGCAGGCGATGTTTCCGGTGGAATTTCATTTGCTAACGCTGTCCCATTCATTTTAATTTTTGCAATTATGTATTTTTTTATCATTCGTCCACAGCGTGCCCAAATGAAAAAACGCCAAGAAATGCTTAATGCAGTACGTCGTGGTGATACAGTTATAACGGGTGGTGGTATTATCGGCAAGGTTACGAAGGTTCACGACGAGAGTGGTGAGTTAGAGGTTGAAATTGGTGAGAGTATAAATATTCGTGTTATTCGCTCAACATTAGCTGATGTGCGCGTTAAAGGTGAGCCGATTGCAGAAAAAAAATCAAAACTTAATGCTAAAGCAAAAACACCACAAAAGTCTAAATCTAAAACGACAACGAAAGAAGATATGAGTATCTCTGAAGAGAAAAAAGCTATATCAAAGGAAAATGCATCTTAAGGTGTAATGGCAGTTTATTACATTTTTTAAGCATTTTTGTAAAAAGCTTGGCAAGATCAAGACAATTTCATTGGAAAAGGGGCTTTTATAGTGGCTACAGAAAATGGAGTTTTTGTTTTCTTTAGATTATTAAAATAGTTGCTTTATTTGTAGAATATTACGCAATTTTTTTCTGTTTTTTAAATAAGATCATTGTTTTTATAAAAGGAAATTTGTGAGTAAATAAGCTGAGGAAACTTTTTAAAAGATAGATTTATTGAAGCAGGTATAGCAATTTATCGCGATTTATTACCAAATTTTCCTATATTTGTTGTATGAGAAGATTAGGGTATTATATAAAAATTTTCACTTCAGTACTAGGTTATGGTTAACATATCAATGTTTATATCAGCCTTACTTTAATTTTTATGGTGAGAAGTAGCAAAGACAATTGGATTATTCAAAAATAAAAGGTGCTTATTCATGTTCGATGCAATTCAAATTCGTGAAGCACATTTTCCAAGTCGCGCACCTATTGATGCTTATGGAAATGGTGGGTTTCGTTTTGCTGATATGTCTCATAGAGGTTCTATTATTTGTGTACCATCAGGTATTTATGGCATTGACATGGCAGGGCCTATTCCCACTCAAGGGGATATATATCGTATTTTAGAAGAAGCTTCTGAAATCGAAGTTTTATTAATAGGTACTGGAATTGAATTATTACGATTACCTGAAGAGTTACGGGTGCTTTTAGGGGAAAAACGTATTTCATCAGATACAATGAGTACGGGAGCGGCGGTGCGTACATTTAATGTTTTATTGGCTGAAGATCGCGCTGTTGCGGCGTTATTATTTGCGGTAGAATAGAGTATTGTTTAATAAAACAAATGCTCTCGTCTAGTATGAAAGACTTGTGCGATTATTTTTCTGCGCCGTAAAGTACCGTCGTTTAAGGCGGTGATATAAGGGTATAGAATATACATAACTTAACATATTAAAGTGTTTTTAAATACAGCGGCAAGTATTTAGGACAAAGCTTGCTCGTCGTTCCTAATGAATCACATGAGTGATCAACTCTTGGCACTTGAGACAGTTCATAAGAGGCATTTTTAATTCTTTCTTATACAGTTGTTACCTACAAGCCAGTTACGCTTGGGACGTGCAAGGGAATGGTTTTTATTAATTTAACATACAAAACAACAAATTATGATTATAAATAAATGTATTGATAGTAACAGAAACTCACCGAGAGCAATTGGACTTTTTACAAATTGGTATTGGTAAGAACCTTTGTCTTTTAGGATGGGGAGGAGGTCAATGAGTTGATGAAGTTTTTGTGATCAGTGTATTTTTTATAAAATAACATTGTCATCTATCCACTGAAAAAGTGTTTTTCGTTGTTTGTTGTTCAAGTTTTACTATGCATGTTACGATTGTTTTTTAGCTTTTTTACTGCAAATGAAAACTTGAAGTCCTATAAGATAAGTTTTATCAGAAAAATTATTTATTTAATTTTTTTCTTTCTAAAACGAAAAGTGACTAGAAAAGAAACTTTAATTCACAATACAGTTAAGAGACACATTTAAAAATCTTATTTTCTGAACTGTATTTGCTTATCCTTCATTTTTTAATATGAATAAAAAGAGGATATTAATTTAATTGCTAAAAAAGGGACGTTAATAGGTTCATAGAATGATAGGCTCTCTTTCTTATTGTCTTGATATTTTACGTACCATAGATCGTGATCGCTATATATCGGTTTTATTTGCGCCTAAAAAACAGCGCCAAGCATTGGCTGCTCTTTATGTATTTAATGCTGAAATTTCTCGTATTCGCGAAAGTGTACATGATCCACTCATAGGAGAAATACGGTTACGTTGGTGGTATGATGCTATTGCTCATGGTGAAATGCAAACGAGTGGAAACAATCCGATTTTGAATGATTTATTAAAAGCAATGACTCTTTTTAATTTACCTAAGACAGCTTTTTTACGTTATTGTGATGCGCAAATTTTAGATCTTTATCACAATCCAATAGAAACACTTCATGATCTAGAGCATTATTGTGGTGAGACAGCAGGCATAATTTTACAGCTTTCTTGTCAGATATTAGATCCTGAAACTGCACAAGAGTTTACAGATATCTATGAACATGGAGGGATTTCTCAAGGATTAAGCGGTGTATTGCGTCTTTTATCATTCATGCAATCACGATATCAATATTATTTACCTACTGATATATTAAAGGCTGTAGGAGTGAATAGGGAAGATTTGGAATCTCATCGTCTCAGTGATCAACAAAAGGGTCGTATTGTTGAAGCTATGGTAGCATTATCACGCGATCATTATACCCAATTTTACGAGTATTCTTGTACTTTACCTAGAATTCTTAAGCCAGCTTTTCTTCCATTGGTCATTGTACCGGCTTCTCTTCAAAAAGCTATACAGCTGGGGGCAGCAATTTTTCAAGAGAGTGCAACTTTGCCATTGATATATCGTTATTGGTTGATAACAAGGGCAGCAATAAGCGGCAATTTTCCAAAGATACTGTAAAAGAATATTACTACGTTGGAATGCGTAACATGGAGACTGATTTTCTCATATGAAGATAAAAGGAGCCATTGTGATTCCAAACCATTTTTTTGTTATAAAAAATGTTGATGTTTTGGTTGTTATGAACGCAAAAGAATAAGAAATTTTATGATCTTAAAAATACAGTGTATTTCTTCATCATTAATATGTTTTATACAGTGTATTGGATGGGTGAGATGCAGAGAAAGAAAAACATGAGATAAATCTTAATACATTGGTTTGTTTGATGAAGAACTTTTAAGTACTCTGAATGTATTGATTGTAGCTCATTTGCAAATGAAATAAAATTTCTATTTTATGAGAGAAGTTATCTTAGCAGTCTATAAGTCTATAAAAAACTCTTATTTTTGAGAAATTATAACATCATAATTGATGACTGTTATGATTTATGAATATATTGATTTATAATGATAATTTGTTTTTTCTCATATTGAATGAGAGTCTTGAATAGAAAAAGATTTCTCCATTTTTATAATGAATTTTAAAAATAGTTTTTTTGTATATTATAAGTTTGGTGTGTAAATGAAATCATTTAAGGAAGAAGCAATATGCTCCTTATGAATGATATTAAGAGTAGTAATATGATGCGCTATAAATGAGTGACGATAGGGATGATATTTATAGCTTAATGGGCGACAACCTTTACAACCTTTGGATGAATAATATTTTTTAATGCGTTGCAAAAACGACTCTACATTCCATTGACTATTTTCTCGCAAATCCATACATGCACTGATTTGCGAGAGAATGAATCATTATACAAATGTTTGATCCTAAGATATGCAAACAAGAGATCTATCTTACCTCTTCAACTATAGACGAAGAGCTGACGGAAACTTTATCAAATAAGTTCTTTAAATTATGTAAAATCTTTTTATTGGAGAGCGTTAAAGATCTGATTATAATTTGTGCTATTAATTTCCAAAGGATGTTCTTTATTGGCAACTTGTAGCATTTCTAGCTTGAGATCTTCTCTTATCATCATATCTATATTGGTGCGGACTTCAGTTGAAAGAGTATGAGACGTGATATCTTTAGGCATGGTTACAGTCTTTATTTGATAAATGATACGGTTTGTTGCAACCGGACCTTTTATGATGCCATAATGACCTTTGGGAGCGGAAAATAATGCTTTAATGCCTTCAACGCCAAGGGTTTCAGATGAGTCTTGACGCCGGAGGGTTGGTGTTGTTTGTTTTGTAACACCAAGGGTATGAGCAAGAGCAACAAGACTTTTTCCTTCCGTGAGCTGTTTGAGAGCATTTTGGGCTTTTTCATCAAGAAGACGTTGGATTTCCTCATTTTTCCATTGAGAAAGAACATCTAGCTTAGCCTCTTCAAGTGTCTTATCACGGGCAGGAATAATTTTATCGACCTTGTACCAGAGATATCCACCATTTTGAAAAGAGAGAGGATCAAGATCGACTCCTTCGTTTGATTGATAGATGGCATTCAGTAAAATATCTTTTTGAGGTAAATCCGTGAGTATTGCACCTTCAAGCGTTTTTCCTGTTTTATCAATGGTAATTGTGCGCAAAGATAACTTGTATTGGTCAGCTAACTCTTTGAGAGAAGCACCCTCAAAACGAGCATTTTCAATGGCTGCATAATTGTTACGGATATCATCAGTAGCACGATTTTTGGCAAGTGTTTGGCGAATATTTTCTTCTACACTTTCAAAAGGAAGAGAGCTTGAGGGTTCAATATGCGTGACGCGAATGATAACAGGTCCTTGTAAGTCATTTATCACAGAACTGACTTGGCCTTGTTGAAGTTCAAAAATTTCAGATGTCAGATGATTAGGAAGTTCATTTTCTGCGAGAGGCCCTTTTTTTATTTCATTAAGAGTCTTTTTTTCAGCTTTTACCAGTTCATCAAAACTCAATCCATCAGCTATTTTTTTTGCTGCATTATCGGCTTCTTCGCGTGAGGGGAATCGCAGTTCTTCGAATGTACGCTTTTCAGGCGTTACAAAACGTGAAGCATTTTGTGTATAATAGGCTTTCGCCTCATCTGTTGAGATATCTTGAGGTTTTACAAAATCATTAAGTTCCATAGATAGCAAAGAGACAGTGCGGTATTCTGGAGCACGAAATTGACTTTGATGTGTTTCAAACCATTTTTGTAATGTTGCGTAATCAGGATCAGCAATTGTTTTCTTTTCTTTTAGATCAATAACAAGATAATCAGCAATACGCATTTCTTCTTGATAAAGAGCAAGTGCTTTATAAAAGAGATTTGGTGCCTTCATATCAGAAAGTAAAGCAGCAATAAGCTGATTACGCTTTTCTTGTTTGGTGTAATAATTAAGAAAAGCACTTTCACTAATACGTAAATGCTGAAGATAGTTATAAAACAAGTTTTTATCAAAAGTGCCATTTACCTGGAACATCTTATCAGAACCAATCGTATGAGCTATTGTATCTTTTGAAAGACTTATTTTCATTTTACGTGCTTGTTCATCAAGAAGTACATTTTGTTGTAATTGATTAAATACAAAAGCAGGAATTTGGTATTGCTGCATTTCATTTGCTGTAAACATTCGTCCAAGATGAGCTGCATATGCTAAACGTGCGCTTTGATCGGCGAGTGCAAGACGATAATCATCGACAGTTACTGTGGATTTTCCAGAAGTAATAAGATCTCTTTCACTTTTTTTGTGTAACTGCGGTACCCCCCATAAAAGAATGAAGCATAAGAGTAAAATAGCAAGGAAAATTCTAAAAATCCAAGAATTTGTAGCATTTCTTATGATGTCAAGCATTGTTCAGGTCCATTTTTAATGTGAGTTATTATCAAAGCTGTAATGGAATTTGCAATAAAGAGATAAAAGATGCAAGCTTTAAAGACTTGCTTTCATTTTATAATTTGGTAACTACAGATAAACAATGTATTGTAAGAGCTCTTGAGGTGAAAATATGTCTCAAAATATTCGGCCTTTTCTTGCTGGAAATTGGAAAATGAATGGAACGAGTGAATCGCTTGGAGAGTTGCGTGCTATTGCTACAGGCGTTAGCTCTGATCTAGGTCATCTTTTTGAGGCGCTTATTTGTGTTCCAGCAACGCTTTTATCGCGTGCTTCTAATACGCTGAATGGTGAAAATCTCCTTTTAGGAGGACAAAATTGTCACTTTGATGATCATGGTCCTTATACTGGAGATATTTCAGCTTTTATGCTTAAAGAAGCGGGAGCAAGTCATGTTATTATTGGGCATTCAGAACGTCGTACAGTGTACCAAGAAAATGATGCGATTGTCTGTGCCAAAGTACAAGCTGCGTGGCGAGCAGGTCTTGTGGCTCTTGTGTGTATTGGTGAAACATTGGAGGAGCGTAAGAATAATAAAGTGCTGGATATTCTCACGCAGCAGCTTGAAGAATCTTTACCAGATGATGCAACAGAAGAGAATACCATTATCGCTTATGAACCAGTTTGGGCGATAGGCACCGGCAATACAGCGACTCCAGAAGATATTGCAAAAGTACATCATTTCATTCGTGATAAGGTGCGCTCTCGTTTTGGTGATGAAGGCAATAAGATTCGTTTGCTTTATGGTGGATCCGTAAAGCCATCCAATGCATTTGAGCTTTTAAGCATTGCTCATGTTAATGGTGCTTTGATAGGTGGAGCAAGCTTAAAAGCGATTGATTTTTTAACTATTTGCGATGTTTGTCGTAAACTATAGCAGAGAAATTTGAGTTTCCCCTTGGATTGTGCGTTATTTATGTGTAAATAGCTATTAAAGAGTTATTTGAAGAGCAGGGTTTATGCAAACAGTACTTATAGTTATTCATTTTTTGATTGTGATTACTTTGGTTGGTGTTATATTGATTCAACCTTCAGAAGGTGGTGGGCTAGGTGTGAGTAATAGCTCAGGGTTGATGAAAACTCGTGGATCTCGAAACCCTTTAACACGTTTGACTGCTATTTTAGCCTGTTGTTTTTTTGTTGTGTCTATTGGACTTACCGTGGTGGGTAATATATCAAATTCTAGTTCTGATATCTTAAAGCGTATACCGGTTAATTCAGAACAGAATTCTACCGATAAAGGCTCAGGCTCAGTTCCATCATCAAATGATGAGTCTTCCCCTTCTGTTCTTGAACAGCTAGGAGGCACTTCGAATTCTCCGCAGGAACAGAAACAGTCCACAAATCCTGAAGCAGAAAGTCCAGTTCCACAGGTTCTTGAAAACACAGTTCCGGATAACAGTACAAAATAGTTTTTTAAGAAAATATAGACTTTTTAAAAAGGTGATTTTTTCACCTTTTTTATTTTAGAAGAAAAATTGTTTCTTTTTGCATTTTTTGCTGGAAAAATCATTATAAATTGCTTATCACCATAAGCCCATGGCACGTTATGTTTTTATTACTGGTGGTGTGGTTTCTTCCCTTGGAAAAGGCATCGCAGCGGCGGCGTTAGCAGCGTTATTACAGGCTCGTGGTTATCGCGTACGTCTTCGCAAACTTGATCCTTATTTAAATGTTGATCCAGGTACGATGTCACCTTATCAACATGGTGAAGTATTTGTGACCGATGATGGTGCAGAAACGGATCTTGATCTTGGTCATTATGAGCGTTTTACTGGGCGTTCTGCAAATAGCCAAGATAGTATTACAACAGGGCGTATTTATCGCAATATCATTGAACGAGAGCGGCGTGGTGATTATTTGGGGGCAACAGTCCAAGTTATTCCTCATGTTACGGATGAAATTAAGAGATTCATTACGATGGGAAATGAAGAATTTGATTTTGTTTTATGTGAGATAGGTGGAACGGTTGGTGATATTGAAGCAATGCCTTTTCTAGAAGCGATTCGTCAGCTTCGCAATGAGCTACCGAGACAAAATGTCGTTTATGTCCATCTCACATTAATGCCTTATATTCCTTCAGCAGGTGAATTAAAAACGAAACCAACACAACATTCTGTCAAAGAATTGCAAGCAGTTGGTATTTCTCCTGATATTTTGCTTGTACGTGCAGATCGATCTATTCCAGAAACAGAACGGTGCAAATTATCACTTTTTTGCAATGTTCGCTCCAATGCAGTCATTCAGGCATTAGATATGCCAACGATTTATGATGTTCCTATGGCATACCATAAGGAAGGTTTGGACTCTGAAGTTCTTTGCGCTTTTGGAATTGATTCGGCACCTTCCCCCAAGATGGATCGTTGGGAGGATATTACGCATCGTATTCACAATCCTGAAGGAGAAGTCACGATTGCTATTGTAGGAAAATATACGGGCTTAAAGGATGCTTATAAATCTCTTATTGAAGCGATTGCGCATGGTGGTTTAGCGAATAGAGTGAAAGTTAATATTGAGTGGATTGATTCGGAACTTTTTGAAAAAGAAGATTCTGTTTCAGCTTTACAAAAAGCCCATGGAATTTTGGTTCCAGGTGCTTTTGGGGCACGTGGGGCAGAAGGGAAGATTCGAGCAATTCAATTTGCACGAGAGCGTAAAGTTCCATTTTTAGGGATTTGTTTTGGGATGCAATTAGCTTGTATAGAAGCTGCGCGCAATATTGCACAGATTGAGAATGCTTCATCGAGTGAGTTTTGCGAAACAGACAATCCAATTGTAGGTTTAATGACAGAATGGCTTAAAGGAGACGTCCTTGAAAAACGTACAAGAAATGGTGATCTCGGCGGTTCGATGCGCCTTGGTGCTTTTGCTGCTGAATTAAAAGAAGAGAGTCATATTGCTCAAATTTATGGGATGACCAAGATTGTCGAGCGACATCGTCATCGTTATGAGGTCAATATTGATTATAAGGATAAGTTAGAACAGTGCGGTTTGATTTTTTCTGGGATGTCTCCTGATGGTATTTTACCAGAAACGATAGAATATGTAGATCATCCATGGTTTATTGGTGTTCAATATCATCCAGAATTAAAATCCCGTCCTTTTGATCCACATCCGCTTTTTTCTTCTTTTATTGAAGCTGCTGTAGAACAAAGTCGATTAGTTTAATGCATAAATTGGGTTACTTTACTTTTGAGGGAAAAATGACTAAACCAAATGCCCGTGTGAAAGTTGGAAATATGATTTTTTCAAATGAAATGCCTCTTTCATTAATTGCAGGGCCGTGTCAGATGGAAAGTCGTGATCATGCTTTTGAAATGGCTGGTCGTATTAAAACAATTACCGATCAGCTTGGTATCGGGTTTGTTTATAAATCAAGTTACGATAAAGCCAACAGAACCTCTTTGGGGGCGGCACGTGGTATTGGTCTTGAAAAAGCAATGTCCATTTTTTCTGATTTAAAAAAAGAGTTTAGTTGTCCCATATTAACTGATGTGCATACAGAAGAGCAATGTACAATTGTTTCTTCTACAGTGGATATTTTACAAATACCGGCTTTTTTATGTCGTCAAACAGATCTTTTGGTAGCAGCAGCCAAAACAGAATGTGTTATTAACATTAAAAAAGGTCAGTTTTTAGCGCCGTGGGACATGGAGAATGTTTTAAAAAAGGTTGTTTACAGTGGTAATCCGAATGTTATGCTTTGTGAGCGAGGCACGTCATTTGGTTACAACCGACTTATTTCTGATATGCGTTCGTTGCCTATTTTACGTTCATTTGGTGCTCCTGTTATTTTTGATGCAACGCATTCTGTTCAAGAACCTGGGGGGCAGGGGGCTTCATCTGGTGGGCAGCGTCAATTTGTTGAAATTTTAGCGCGTGCAGCTGTCTCTGTTGGGGTAGCTGGCATTTTTTTAGAAACACATCAAGATCCAGATAATGCACCTTCTGATGGACCCAATATGGTTAAAGTTGATGATTTACAAAGATTGCTTGAGACTTTAATGGAATTTGATTATCTGTCAAAAAAGTTGAGTTGAGAAGAGAAAAAATATTTCATTAATAGGGCATTATAAATGAATCGAGACTTTTATTGGATAAGGAAACACATATGACTATAATTGTCGATATCATTGGGCGTGAAGTTCTTGATAGCCGTGGTAATCCAACGGTAGAAGTTGATGTTCATTTGGAGAATGGAGCTTTTGGTCGCGCTCTGGTTCCTTCGGGAGCTTCAACAGGAGCACACGAGGCTATAGAGCTTCGTGATGGTGGTTTGCGCTATCAAGGGAAAGGTGTTGAAAAAGCGGTTGCTGCAGTTAATGGCGAAATTCTTGAAGAACTTGGTGGGCGGGATGCAACAAATCAAATTGCTATTGATCAAGCAATGATTGCTTTGGATGGAACGCCAAACAAAGCCCGTCTTGGTGCCAATGCACTTCTTGGTGTTTCATTAGCTGTTGCAAAAGCAGCTGCGGATTCATTAAATTTACCTTTGTATCGTTATATTGGTGGTACACAAGCGCATATTCTTCCAACCCCCATGATGAATATTATTAATGGTGGCGTTCATGCTGATAATTTGATTGATTTTCAAGAGTTTATGATTATCCCTATAGGAGCTCCTACTGTAAAAGAAGCTATCCGTTATGGCGCTGAGATTTTCCATGCATTGAAAAAGCGTTTAAAAGATGCGGGTTATAATACCAATGTTGGTGATGAAGGTGGTTTTGCACCTCAATTTAAAAGTGCTGATCAAGCAATTGGTTTTATTATGGAATCTATCATGATATGTGGCTATAAACCAGGTGAACAAATTGCCATTGGTTTAGACTGTGCTTCAACCGAATTTTATAAAAATGGTTCGTATTTTTATAAAGGTGAGGGGAAATGCCGAGACATCCAAGAGCAGGTAGATTATTTAGCACATCTTGTGAAAAATTATCCTATTATTACAATTGAAGATGGAATGGCAGAGGATGATTGGGAAGGTTGGAAGTTACTCACTGACACAATTGGAGAAAAATGTCAGCTTGTTGGCGATGATTTGTTTGTAACGAATTCAGCACGTTTGCGTGATGGTATCAAAATGGGGGTAGGCAATTCTATTCTCATAAAAGTTAATCAAATTGGTACATTGAGTGAAACACTTGATGCTGTAGAAGTAGCACATAAAGCAGGTTATCGTGCTATTATATCTCATCGTTCAGGCGAAACAGAGGATTCTTTCATTGCAGATCTTGCGGTTGCAACGAATTGTGGACAAATTAAAACAGGTTCTCTTGCACGTTCGGATAGATTAGCCAAATACAATCAACTTATTCGTATTGAAGAAATGCTAGGAGCCCAAGCGCGTTATGCTGGTGATTTAGTGTATAGTTCTGAGCACAAAATATGAAAGTATAAGATCATTTAGATTATGAAATTGAGATTTCTTATCAAAGGCATATACGCAATAATTTTTAAGTGTTTAAATTTATAGGGATTAAGATGAGAGGTATAATTATTAGTCAAGATCAAGGAACTTATCTCGTTGCTGGTGATGATGGTAAACGTTATCAGTTTGCGACTTGGGATTGGTTGGGAAAGAATCCACCAAGGATTGGTAATGCTGTTGATTTTGTCTGTGAAGGGGGGGGGGTCAGTTCTGTTTTTCCATTGTTGAGATCAGGTACAGAGAACACAAAGATAATGTTCGCACTGCTTTGTTGGGTTGCAGGTATCTTTGGTGTCCATCGCTTTATGGTTGGTAAAGTTAGGACTGGTGCTTTAATGCTAGTTCTATCTTTATCATTGTTTGGATTGATAATTACCGGCATTTGGGCAATTGTTGATTTTATAGTCATTCTTGGTGGAAGATTTACGGATAAAGATGGAAATCAGATTACAGATTTGTGAAAATCTTATAATAAAAAAAGTAATTTAGCTCGCTTTTTATTTTTATAAATATATTAAGTTGCATCATGCGAAATTATTGTACTACATTTATTTAATATGAGATATTAAAAAACATGTACAGCTAAGTAAACGTATTGAAAAAGACAATGCTATTTTATATGGGTAAAGCAAAGATATAAATCAACTAAAGCATGTTTTTTGTTACTGCTTATAGCAGGGGGAAATATTAGATTATTGGGGAGTTACGAACTATTTTAATTTCATGTTTATCATGGTGAGTACGAATTGTATTTACACCGTGAGGTTAATCCGCATATTATCGAATTAGAAATAATCTCTTTATGAATAACACATGAGGAGCAGCTTTATAGGTGGGCAAGAATAAAAGGTAAGATTATTGGTCAGGATCAAGGAGATTATTTTGTTTCAGGGGCTGACGGTAAGCGTTATCAATTTACGAGTTGGGATTGGTTAGGAAAAAAAACACCAAAAGTGGGTGATACCGTTGATTTTGTATATGAAGATAATGTTGTTAAATCTGTTCTCCCTCTCGTGAGTAAAACTCAGTCAGAAAAATCAAGATTGGCGATAGCACTTGTTTGTTGGTTTTTTGGATGGTTGGGAATTCATCGCTTTATGGCAGGTAAAGTTGGAATGGGTATTGTAATGCTTCTTATAAGCCTACTAAGTATACCATTTACTTTTGGGGTAGGGATACTTTTAGTAACTGGTCCTTGGTCATTCATTGATTTTATAGTTATTTTATCCGGATATTTTAGGGATGAAAATGGGGATAAAATTATAAATTGGTAGAAATTTTAGAATAATATAAAAAGTAAAGAGTGAGGCACTTTCTTTACTTTTAATGTTGTCAATATATTAATTTAATAATGTAAATTATTTTAATATATGTCTTTAAATGTGAAATATTAAAGAAAATTATGAATATTTAAATAAAACTATTGAAAAAGACTGTACTATTTCATATGAAAAAAAGCAAAGGTGCAAATCGAACAGCGTGCTTTGTATTACCACTTGTGATTGCGGGAATTTTAAGTTGTTAGGGAATTTTTAGCTTTTTAAATTGTCATATATCACGGTGAATACAGATTGTATTCATGCAGTGAGGTTTATTCAACATATTATCATATTAGAAGAAAAGCTTCTTTATGAATAACAATTTTATAGGTGGTTAAGATGAAAGGTAAGATTATTGGTCATGATCAAGGAGATTATTTCATTTCAGGGGCTGATGGTAAGCGCTATCAGTTTGCGAATTGGGATTGGTCAGGAAAAACGCCGCCGAAAGTTGGTGACGTCGTTGATTTTGTGTGTGAAGGGGATACCATTAAATCTATTTTCCCTATCTTGACTGAAGGTCAGTCACAGCAATCAAAAGTGACGTTAGCGGTCGTTTGTTTTTTTCTAGGTGGACTAGGACTTCATCGTTTTATGGTTGGTAAAGTTGGAACGGGCATTGCAATGCTTCTTATAAATATAATAAGTGTAATAAGTATAATAAGTGTAATATTTATGCCGGTAGGGCTTATAGGAATTTTTTTGATAATTACACCTTGGGTATTGATTGATTTTACAGTCATTTTAACAGGAAGTTTTAAGGACAAAGATGGGTGTAAAATCACAACTTAGAGGATATCCAATATTTATAATATAAAAAGTGGGGGCATTCAGCTTACTTTGATCGTATTAAGGGGGGATAAATTGAAATAACAAATTATTTTGGTGTAGATTTGGTAATGAGGTATTAATCAAAATCATGCATAGTTGGGCAAAATATCAAGAAATTTGTGCTGTAAAGACTGTGCTATTTTATGTGGACAAAGCAGAAACGTCGATCAATCAAAGTACGCTTTGTACTACCTCTTATGACGGTGGGAGTCTTAAGCTATTTCAGTTATCACATTTATCATGGTGAGTATGGATTGTATTCACGCAGTGAAGTTAATCAGCATATTAGCGAATTAGAAAAGGAGCTTCATAAAATAGAAGCTGAGCGGATATTCATGGAAAAGCGTATTTCTCTTTTACGCAATGGGCATATAGAAAAAGATATGTTGGATGAGTATGTCCGAAAGAATTTGAACTTTTCTAAGCCAAATGAATTGACAATCTTAATACCTTGAAATGATACCAAAGGTAAATGAAAAATCGCTTAATTTAAACAACAATCAGCAATGATATTGTTTAAGCCGATTGATAAGGCTTGTAACTTTTGTTCGTAAAGGTTATTCCTAAATAATCATAAAAGGGAGTTTAATATGGCAGAACGACTTAAAAAAAATTCTGCGTCGGCGGCGCGCACTGCATTATCAAGCACCACAAAGAAAGCACCAATAGCAGATTTTACAAAAGAAGAAGAAATTGATGCTTATCGTGAAATGCTTTTAATTCGCCGTTTTGAAGAAAAAGCAGGACAACTTTATGGTATGGGGCTTATTGGGGGATTTTGTCACCTTTATATTGGTCAGGAAGCCGTTGTTATAGGAACACTGAAAGCGGCAAAAGAAGGTGATCAGGTTATTACGTCTTACCGTGATCATGGTCATATGTTAGCGGTTGGGATGAGTCCGCGTGGTGTCATGGCAGAATTAACGGGGCGCCAAGGTGGCTTTTCCAAAGGGAAAGGTGGCTCGATGCATATGTTCTCTAAAGAAAAGAACTTTTATGGGGGACATGGTATTGTTGGTGCGCAGGTTCCCATTGGTTCAGGTTTGGCATTTTCGAATCAGTACCTTGGTAAAGATAATGTGACATTGGTTTATTTTGGTGATGGTGCTGCAAATCAGGGGCAGGTTTACGAGAGTTTTAATATGGCTTCACTTTGGAAGCTTCCCGTTGTTTATATTATTGAAAACAATCAGTATGCTATGGGAACGTCAGTTTCACGTGCATCTGCAGAAACTGATTTTTCCCGACGTGGTCTTTCTTTTGAAATTCCAGGTATTGTTGTTGACGGTATGGATGTTCGATCAGTAAAAGGAGCTGCTGATGAAGCAATTTCTTGGGCACGCTCAGGTAAAGGACCGATCATTCTTGATATGCAGACCTATCGCTATCGTGGTCATTCCATGTCTGACCCAGCAAAATATCGTTCAAAGGAAGAAGTCCAAAAAATAAAAGAGGAGCACGATCCGATTGATCAAGTAAAAAGTCGGATTCTTAAAAAAGATTGGGCGAGCGAAGACGATTTAAAATCTATTGAGAAAGAGGTCCGTGCAATTGTTGCTGATGCGGTAGATTTTGCACAAAGTGATCAAGAGCCAGATGCTTCTGAGCTCTATACTGATATTTTAGTTTGATGCGAGGGAAGCAAGTATGTCTATTGATATTTTGATGCCGGCGCTTTCACCAACTATGGAAGAAGGTAAACTGTCTAAATGGCTCAAGAAAGAAGGTGATAAGGTTAGCTCTGGCGATGTTATTGCTGAAATTGAAACGGATAAGGCTACAATGGAAGTAGAGGCCGTTGATGAAGGTACTCTTGGTAAAATTTTTGTGCCTGAAGGTTCAGAAGGCGTAAGGGTTAACACTGTTATTGCAATTTTGTTAGAAGAAGGTGAGCGTGCTGAGGATATTTCGCAACCTACTGATATAGCACAAAAACCTAAGGAATCTGCTCTTTCTCTGCCATTGTCAGTTCCGCAGGCTGCTCCTACTTTTGATACATCTCTTAATTTTGATATTCCAGCGGGAACACAAATGGTTACAATGACAGTTCGTGAAGCGCTTAATCAGGCTTTGGCTGAAGAAATGCGGCGTGATGAAACAGTTTTTCTTATGGGGGAAGAAGTCGCGCAATATCAAGGTGCCTATAAAGTTAGTCAAGGTTTGTTGGAAGAATTCGGAGAACGCCGAGTTATTGATACCCCAATTACAGAGCACGGCTTTGCTGGGCTGGCTGTCGGGGCTGCTTTTGGTGGGTTACGTCCTATTGTCGAGTTTATGACCTTTAATTTTGCGATGCAGGCGATGGACCAAATTATTAACTCAGCAGCCAAAACACGTTATATGTCTGGTGGACAAATGACCGCTCCTATGGTTTTCCGAGGTCCCAATGGTGCGGCTGCCCGTGTTGGTGCTCAACATTCTCAATGTTATGCTGCATGGTATAGTCATGTACCAGGTCTGAAAGTTGTCATGCCTTATAGTGCTGCAGATGCAAAAGGTTTGCTGAAAGCTGCTATTCGTGATGATAATCCTGTTATTTTCCTTGAAAATGAGATTTTGTATGGGCATCAATTTGATGTTCCTCAACTGGATGATTTTCTTTTGCCTATTGGTAAGGCGCGTATTCATAAGTCTGGACAAGATGTGACGATTGTTGCATGTGGAATTGGGATGCATTATGCTGTTCAAGCGTTACCAGAAATTGAAAAACTTGGTATTGATGTTGAATTGATTGATTTACGAACCATTCGCCCTATGGATCTTCCAACAATTCTTTCGTCAGTTAAAAAAACAGGTCGTTTGGTAACAATTGAAGAGGGATTTCCTCAGTCATCCGTGGGAACTGAAATAGCAACGCGTGTTATGCAGCAGGCTTTTGACTATCTTGATGCGCCAATTGCTACGATTTCTGGCAAAGATGTTCCGATGCCTTATGCCGCTAATCTTGAGAAGTTGGCTTTGCCTAATACTGCTGAAATTATTGAGGCCGTTAAGGCTGTGACATACAGAGCATAACGGAGGAAAGCATAATGCCCATTAAAATTACAATGCCAGCGCTTTCCCCTACGATGGAAGAGGGAAATTTAACAAAATGGAATATTAAGGAGGGAGATAAGGTTTCCTCTGGTGATGTTATTGCTGAAATTGAGACGGATAAAGCGACAATGGAAGTCGAAGCCGTTGATGAAGGTAGGGTTGCTAAAATTGTTGTTCCTGCTGGAACACAAGGCGTTAAAGTAAATGCTTTAATTGTTGTTTTAGCAGAAGAAGGTGAAGATTTAGCTGAAGCTGCAAAAGTTACAGAAGAAATCTCTTCTTCTACAAGACAAGAATCAGAGGGCATCAAACAGACAGATTCTCTGAAACAGACGGACTCAAAGGGAATAAAAATGTCTCATGAATCATCAACTGGGCAATTAATACAGCAAGATAAAAAAGAAGCTCGTCTTTTTGCCTCTCCCTTAGCGCGGCGATTAGCATCTCAGGCAGGTCTTGATTTATCCCTTATTTCTGGAAGTGGTCCGCATGGGCGTATTATTAAGCGCGATGTGGAAAAAGCTGTGAGCAGCGATATTTCTAAAGTGTCTTATTCATCACAGATAAGGGAGCTAACAGCTACAGGTGCTTCAGACAAACAGATATTGAAACTCTTCAAAGAGGATGAATATAGCTTCGTTCCCCATAATAATATGCGTAAAACAATCGCGACACGTTTGGTGGAATCAAAACAGAAAGTCCCACATTTCTATGTAACGGTAGATTGTGAACTTGATGCGCTATTAGCACTGCGTACACAACTGAATGCTGCTGCACCAATGGTTAAAAGGCAGGAAGAAACTCAGCCTACTTATAAGCTTTCTGTTAATGATATGGTGATCAAAGCTGTCGCACTTTCTTTGAAAGCGGTTCCTGATGCGAATGTCTCTTGGCTTGAAGGTGGGATGATTCATCATAAACATTGTGATGTTGGGGTTGCTGTTTCTATTCCCAATGGATTAATTACACCGATTATTCGCCATGCAGAGGAAAAGCCGTTATCACTTATTTCCAAAGAGATGAAGGATTTTGCAAAGCGTGCGCGCGAGGGCAAGTTAAAAATGGAAGAATATCAGGGTGGAACAACAGCTGTATCAAATATGGGGATGTATGGTATAAAAAGTTTTTCTGCTATTCTTAATCCACCGCATGCGACGATTTTTGCGATTGGTGCAGGGGAGCAGCGTGCCGTTGTTAAAAATGATGCATTAGTCGTTGCGACAGTTATGTCAGTTACGATTTCTGCTGATCATCGTGCTGTCGATGGTGCTTTAGCAGCAGAGATCGCGCGGACTTTTAAGAAGATGATTGAAAATCCATTAGCAATGTTGGTTTGAACTGTTTAACAGTTCTTCACGTAAATTGTGAGAGAGTGTATTAAGAGAATAAAAGCAAATTTAACGAGTTTGAAGAGCAATGTTATTGCTATTTCTGGTTTGGGTAAAGCATTTACGTAAGCAAAAGACATAAGATAATTCTGTCATGTTATTTTACAGACTTAAGTTCAAAAAGTGCATATCCGTTTTATATATATCCATGGAGGAATTACTGTGGCAAATCTTTATGATGTAATTGTGATTGGATCAGGTCCAGGCGGATATGTAACCGCAATTCGTGCAGCACAATGTGGCTTTAAGACTGCGATTGTTGAACGTGAACATTTGGGAGGGATCTGTTTAAATTGGGGATGTATTCCCACAAAGGCCCTTCTACGTTCAGCGGAAATGAAACATTTTGCTGAACATGCAAAAAATTATGGACTAAAAATTAATGGTTCAATTGAGGCAAAAATCAAAGATGTTGTGGCACGTTCACGCGGTGTTTCAGCACGTTTAAATGCTGGTGTTGATTTTCTAATGAAAAAAAACAAAATTGATATTATTTGGGGTGAAGCAAAGCTTACTAAAGAAGCAAAGGGAAGCCATCCTGCGGAAATTATGGTTTCTTCATCCTCCAAACCGATTATGCAACCGCAAAATCCAGTCCCTAAAGGGACGTTAGGGAAGGGAACTTATCAAGCAAAACATATCATTATTGCAACAGGTGCACGTCCTCGTGTCCTTCCTGGTATTGAGCCAGATGGAAAACTCATTTGGACTTATTTTGAAGCTATGATACCGCCAGCAATGCCAAAATCGCTTTTGGTTATAGGGTCTGGGGCTATTGGCATTGAATTTGCCTCTTTTTATCGTGATATGGGGGCGACAGTAACTGTTGTTGAAATGATGCCTCATATCATGCCTGCTGAAGATATTGAAATTTCAACGTTTGCTCGTAAACAGTTAGAGAAAAGAGGTTTACGCATTCTTCGTCAAGCAAAAGTAACAAAGGTTGAAAAGTCTTCCGATTCTGTGACTGTACATATTGATGTTCAAGGTAAAATAGAGACAATGACTGTTGACCGGTTAATTTCCGCTGTAGGGGTGCAAGGTAATATTGAGAATCTTGGTTTAGAAGTTTTGGGAATAAAAACCGATCGCGGGTGCATTGTAACTGATGAATGGAGTTGGACGGGGGTGGAAGGCATTTATGCTATTGGTGATGTAGCAGGTCCTCCTATGTTGGCCCATAAAGCAGAAGAAGAAGGAGTGATATGTATTGAGCATCTTGCAGGTTTGAAGAGTGCTCATCCGCTTGATAAAAGAAAAATTCCAGGGTGTACATATTGTACACCGCAGGTTGCCTCTGTAGGGCTTTCAGAAGCGGCTGCAAAAGAAGCAGGTTATGATATACGTATTGGTCGTTATTCTTTTGCTGCGAATGGTAAGGCGATTGCTTTGGGTGAAGATCAGGGGTTAGTAAAAACGATTTTTGATAAAAAAACAGGACAGCTTCTCGGGGCCCATATGGTAGGGGCTGAGGTAACAGAATTGATACAGGGTTTTGTTATTGCTATGAATCTTGAAACAACAGAAGAAGAATTAATGCATACTGTCTTTCCACATCCGACCTTATCGGAAATGATGAAAGAAAGTGTATTAGATGCTTATGGTCAAGTTTTAAACGCTTGATGACTGGATTGTATGAAAAATTTTATATTTTTGATTGTTACTTCGTATTTATAAGGCAAAGGCTTAAATGGTTACGGTTGTTGATAGAGTTACAAATAGACGTTTGCGTCATCCTGAAAAGGCACATCGTCCTGATACAAGCGTTCAAAAAAAGCCAGATTGGATTCGTGTAAAAGCGCCAACATCACCAATTTATAAGGAAACACATGGTATTGTACGTACGCATAAGTTAGTGACTGTATGCGAAGAAGCTGGTTGCCCTAATATTGGCGAATGTTGGAGCCAGAGGCATGCTAGCTTTATGATTTTAGGTGAAATATGTACGCGTGCTTGTGCTTTTTGTAACGTTGCAACAGGTATTCCACTTGCCGTTGATGATAATGAGCCAGAACGTGTCGCCGATGCTGTTGCACGGATGGAATTAAAACATGTTGTCATTACATCTGTTGATCGTGATGATCTTGCTGATGGTGGTGCTGAGCATTTTGCAAAAGTTATTTATGCGATTCGTCAAAAAACTCCTAAAACAACAATTGAAGTTCTTACACCTGATTTTCGTCATAAGGATGGCGCTTTAGAAGTTGTTGTTGCTGCTAAGCCTGATGTTTTTAATCATAACTTAGAAACAGTTCCTTCTAAATATTTGAAGGTCCGTCCAGGGGCGCGTTATTTTCATTCAATTCGTTTATTACAACGCGTTAAAGAACTTGATCCAACAATTTTTACAAAATCGGGAATTATGGTTGGCCTTGGGGAGGAGCGAAATGAGATTTTGCAATTGATGGATGATTTGCGCGCTGCTGATGTTGACTTTATGACAATTGGACAATATTTGCAGCCTACACGAAAACATCATCCAGTTGTTCGTTTTGTGCCTCCTGAAGAATTTGAGTCTTTTGCCAAGATTGGTAAAGTAAAAGGATTTTTACATGTGGCTTCCAATCCTCTGACGCGTTCATCTCATCACGCTGGAGATGATTTTGCCATTTTGCAAAAAGCGCGTGATGAAAAATTTTCCTTACAGAGATAATTATGCCGATTTTTACAATACATCGGCAGATCACCCATAGTGCCAGTGAAATGTTTGATCTGGTTTCAGATATTGAGCGTTATCCTGAATTTTTACCAATGTGTGAGTCTTTAATAATACGTTCTCGAAAAGAATATGGAAAAAAAATATTGCTTCTTGCGGATATGACCGTTGGCTATAAGATTATTCGTGAAACTTTTACGACTCAAGTATTTCTTCAGCCGGAAAAAAGTCTTATAGAAGTTAAGTATATTGATGGTCCATTCAAATATCTTGAAAATCGTTGGGCCTTTCATGATATTGAAAATACCAATGCATGTAATGTAGAGTTTTTTATTGATTATGAATTTAAAAGTAAAACGCTTGGATTAGTGATGGGCTCAATGTTTGATATTGCGTTTCGTAAATTTACCGAGGCTTTTGAGAAGCGTGCGCATCAGATTTATGGCTCTACGGTCACATAGTCTATTCTGTTATTTTTTAACAATACGTATTGCTTATAACAGCGTGAAGGTGAAAACCGGTTTCCATCTTTACTATTTGTTTTTAATTCAGCTTTCAAAAGCATATTGAAGGAACATCATTTTAAATGATGAAGATGATGTACAGCTTCACTCTTTTGTTTCTCTCTTTTTTAATGGATACACATCCGTTAAACAGAACGCCCAAATAGAACATGCTTGCGTCATACCCATTTCATAATAGTGCTCATAATAAATAGTATAGATCCTTCGTAAAAGCATATAAACTCCACATCTGTACGTTTATGAACAAGTCAGCCTGCACCATTTATTTGCCATCTCTCAAGATGTTGCGCCAGCTCTTAGCACTTGAGAGAGAGGTACAAGTGTCCCTTTCTTTAATCATTTTATTTACTACAGTTTTTTTCTCTTGTGGCGTGCAAGTGAATAAATTTAATTAATTCAACCTACACAGGGCTGAAGTGAGATAACTTTACGCTATTCAGGTCTTTCATTTTCAAGTTGTGGGCGACTATAGACTCAATGTGGAATAGAGAATTTTGAAATTAGTATGGGGAATTCAGTGAAGTAATTCCAGAATCATTTTAAAAACATTTTCAACAGTTGCATGGCGGATAGCATTGCGATTAAGATGAGCAAAGTGCATTTCTTTGTGCAGGGGGGGGTGATTTTTATAAGCTACTGCGCAATGCACAAGTCCTACAGGTTTATCAAGACTTGCACCTCCTGGACCAGCAATCCCTGTTACAGAAACTGCAATGTCAGCTTGTGAATGTTTTAATCCACCCTCCGCCATTGCAAGAGCAACTTCTTTTGAAACGGCACCATAGGTTCTTATAAGTTCAGCACAAACGCCAACAAGGCGTGTTTTGGATTCATTTGAATAAACAACAAATCCACAGTCGAGAACATCTGACGATCCTGCAATATTTGTGAGGCTTGCAGCAATGAGTCCCCCTGTACAAGACTCTACAGTTGTTAACAGTAAACCTTTTTGGCGAAAGGTATTAAGGACTTCATGTGCTTGTTTTTCACAAAGATATGTCATTGGGGAATTTCTCCTGAATAAAGAACGCTCGCTGTTGCAAGAGCAGCAATTCCCTCACCACGACCAATAAATCCAAGCTTTTCATTTGTTGTTGCTTTGATAGAGATTCGATCAGGTGTCATTGCAAGTATTGTCATAAGATTTTCTGTCATAGCATGACGATAGGGACCAATTTTAGGATTTTCAGCGATAATTGTGATATCAACATTGGCGATACGACCATCTGCTTGTTTTATAATATCGAGAGCATGACGGAGAAAAATTTCTGATGATACATTTTTCCATTGAGGATCAGAGGGAGGAAAATGTGTACCGATATCTCCAGCACCTTGAGTTGCAAGAAGGGCATCTGTTAATGCATGAAGAGCAACATCCGCATCGGAGTGTCCATTTAATTTTTTATGAAAAGGGATTTTTATACCACATAATATAAGAAAATCACCATCTTCAAAAGAGTGAACATCATAACCATTGCCGGTACGGATATCAGGAAACATTTGCATTTTCTTTTGGAGATATAAATGTGCAGTATTAAAATCTTCATGCCATGTAATTTTTATGTTGTTAGGATCCCCAGGAACGGTACGCATAGGAATTCCAAACCATTCGGCAATTGCAGAATCGTCAGTGAATTCTTGTTTGCAAGCTTGTTTTGCTTGTTTATGGGCCGCTAAGATATGTTCAAAGGGAAAACACTGTGGAGTTTGTGCACTATAAAGATGGGTACGGGGAATTGTTTCTAAAACATGCTGATTATTTATACGTTTAAGGGTATCAGAGATGGGCAGAACAGGAAGAACACCTTCTTGAGGCGTGATAGTGTTGTGAATGTTATTAAAAAGCTTGTTTTCAATAAAAGGGCGTGCACCATCATGAATATGCACATATTGGGGGGAAAATTTTTTAAGTGCCTGAAGTCCATGTAAGGTAGAGATTTGACGTGTATTGCCTCCTTCAACGATAATAAGGCGCTCTTTAAAATCGCCAATAGCTTGTTCACAGATTTGACGATCTTCTGGATGAATAACAAGGATAATTGTTGTGATAGCTGGATGCTGCAAAAAACAATGCACGGTATGATAAATAATCGGCTTTTGTCCTAGAAGCCGATATTGTTTTGGAATTTTATAGGGAGATCCTGCTCTTTCACCCCGTCCAGCGGCTAATATTATTGCTGCAATAGAAATACTTAATCTCCTTGTATTATAATCTTAGTTTTCTTTTTTGTCATTAATTTTAAAATGATTTTGAAAGGATGGTTGTTGTAGATCAGCAAGGGATATCATGGACAACACCTCAAAAAAAGCATTTAATGCTTTTTGAAGTGCGGTATTTAAACCACAAAAATCAAACAAGGGGCAAGTTGGTTCTGCAGTATCGAAACATTCTGCTAGGGAAAAGTTGTCTTCTGTTACTTTCACAACATCAGCGACTGAAATCTCTGCTGCGGGTTTAGCCAATCTAACTCCACCATTGCGTCCACGCACTGTTTGTATAAAACCTGCTTGAACAAGCAGCTGAAGGATTTTAAATAAAAAAAGTTCTGAAACGGCATATGCTTTAGCAATTTCTGGAACACGACTGAGAGTTCCCTGATTATCTGCACAATACATGAGCATTCGAAGAGCATAATTTGTTTGTTTTGTTAATCGCATCTCATTTCCTTCGTAAAGTATCGTCGAACACAGTCTATTTTAAAGATATTTTGCAAAATATAGAAGCTTTTCCTCATTGACTATATTTGCCCTATTTTAAATGTAGTATTAGTATTGTCAATTTTTGCTACAAAAGGTTATATGAGAATAATGGGATAAGGGTATGTAAGCTCATGACGAATATAACATCTGTGACGAATCTTCAAGACATAGATAAAAATACTTATAACGATGAGTTGTATCGTTTAAGTAAGGTATATATTTTTTTAGGGATTACAATTATTGTATTGGCTTTACTTACGGCCTCTGTTTCGTTTATTATTCTTATTGGATTAACTCCTGTTGTTCCCAGTAGAACAGTAACCCTTATTCTTATAGGGATTAATAGTTTTTGGGTTTTAGGGCTTATCGTCATCGTTTTTTATGAGATGATTCCGATCATTCGTGCTTGGCGTTCAAGGCGTGCAGGATCGCGTCTTCATGTGCGCCTTATTTCATTGTTTGCACTTGTTGCGACAATGCCAGCTGTTGCTGTAGCTCTTGTATCGGGTCCAGCACTAAATTTGGGACTTGATCGATGGTTTGATACAACAACGCGGCAAATTGTGGGCTCTTCTATTGATTTAGCAAATGCTTATGCAGATGAAATGCTTCAAAATTTAAAAAATTTATCCTACGCGATGGCATTTGCACTTGATAACAAAAAACTCTTAGAACGTAATCCAGCTGAATATAGGATGCAATTGACGCGTCATGCTATAGGACGCAATTTGCGTGGTGCATTTTTGTTAAGTTCTAGCGGAGCTATTTTTGTATCGAGTGCTCTTGGTGATGAAGATAAACTGCCAATTCCTCCTTCTCATCTTATTGAACGTGCAACCAGTGCGAGACCTTTTTCTTTTCAACCAGGCGTTCATGATTATTTTGGTATTATTTTAAAATTTACCAACATTCCAAACACATTTTTATATTTGGTGCGTGACGTTGATAAAGGTGTTTTATCTGCTTTGCGTTTGACAGAAGTTAATACAGATCGTTATCGTGATTTAAATGAAAATCGCCTGCTGACACAGATTGCATTTGGTATGCTTTATTTGTGTCTTTTTTTTAGTTTATTCTTATCAGCTATTTGGGCTGCTATTGCTGTTGCTGATCGTTTAGTGCGTCCTATTCGTCTTCTCATTAGTGCTGCCGATGATGTTGCTTCTGGAAATATGGAAATTTTCGTGCCAGTACGAGCAAAAGATGGAGATATTGGGCAATTATCCAAAACTTTTAATTACATGGTCAGTGAATTGAAAAGTCGGCGTAATGAGTTGATTGCAGTGCGTGATCAAATTGATGAAAGACGGCGTTTTTCTGAAGCTGTGTTATCGGGTGTAACAGCGGGAGTAGCAGGTATAGATGATAATGGTGATATCACCATTATCAATCGGTCTATTGAAGCGATGTTTGATATTCGCTCTGAGCACGTTGTTGGACAAAGTCTTTTATCTTTAAGCGCTGAAATTTGGCAGGTTTTTCAGTTTGTGCGTTCATTAGATCGTAAAAACCATCGTGAACAGGTCACTTTAAACGTTGCAGGAAAAGAGCGTGTCTGTAATGTTCAAGTTACGATGGAGGAGGATGATGGACAGGGGCAATCTTGGGTTCTAACAATTGATGATATTACTGACCTTGTTGCAGCGCAACGTACAGCAGCGTGGGCGGATATTGCGCGGCGTATTGCGCACGAAATTAAAAATCCTCTTACACCTATTCAGTTATCCGCTGAACGCATTCGTAAACGTTATAACAAAGCTATTACACAAGATAGAGAGGTTTTTGAGCGGTGTATTGACACGATTATTCGGCAGGTTGGAGATATTGGGCGTATGGTTGATGAGTTTTCCTCTTTTGCACGTATGCCCAAACCCAAAATGCATATTTTAGATATACGAGAATTGTTGCGCGAAGCATGTTTCTTGATAGAGGTGACGCGACATGATATTCATTTTGAGCAAGATTTAGGAACTCTACCACTTATGGGTGCATTTGATAACCGTCTCATTGTACAGGCTTTCTGCAATGTTATCAAAAACGCGAGCGAATCCATAGATTCAGTTATGCGAGAGGAAAATATTCACGGTCATATTCTTGTCCGTTCTTATCGACAGAAAGAATGGGTGGTTGTGGATGTTGTTGATAACGGGAAAGGACTTCCTAAAGAGCAAAGACAAAAGTTATTAGAACCCTATATAACAACGCGGGAAAAAGGAACAGGACTGGGGTTAGCCATTGTGCGCAAAGTTATTGAAGATCACGGTGGTTTCATGGAGCTTCATGATGCACCGGAGAGTTTTTATGAAGGTCGTGGTGCGATGATCCGTTTGATATTTCCTGCGGATGGGGGTAAGCAGGGTAATATTATACAAGCCATAAATCATAAGATAGGGGAATAGTATGGTATCAGATATCTTGATTGTTGATGATGAAGCAGATATTCGTGAGCTTGTTGCTGGTATTTTAGAGGATGAAGGTTATGAAACGCGCGTTGCTTGTAACTCTGATGAAGCATTGGCTCAAATTAGTGAGCGTATTCCAAAGCTCATTTTTTTGGATATTTGGCTACAGGGTAGTCGTCTCGATGGTTTAGCACTGCTTGATGAAATTAAAACACAATATCCGGCTCTTCCGGTCGTTATGATCTCTGGTCATGGTAATATTGAGACGGCTGTTTCCGCTATAAAGCGAGGGGCATATGATTTCATTGAAAAACCTTTTAAAGCTGATAGACTTGTATTGGTTGCAGAGAGAACACTTGAAAATTCAAATTTAAAACGTGAGCTTTTAGAATTACGAAAGCGTTCGAACGAGACATTAGAGTTGCTCGGAAAATCGACAGTTATAAAAAATTTGCGTCAAATCATAGAAAAAGTAGCACCAACCAATAGTCGCATCATGATAACAGGTCCTTCAGGGGCAGGAAAAGAGACTGTTGCACGAACTATTCATGCGCTCTCAACGCGTTCGAATGGGCCATTTGTTACAATAAATGCTGCAACGATTACTCCGGAAAGAATGGAAATAGAGCTGTTTGGCAGCGAAATGGAGGGAAGAGAGCGTAAAATCGGTGCCTTAGAGGAAGCTCATGGCGGTATATTATATCTTGATGAAATTGCTGACATGCCACGTGAGACTCAAGGGAAGATTCTTCGGGTTTTAACGGGGCAAACATTTGAGAGAATTGGCGGCACAAAACGTGTTAAGGTGGATGTCCGTATCATTTCTTCGACAGCGCAAAATCTTGAAAACCTCATTTCTGATGGGCGCTTTAGGGAGGATCTTTTTCACCGTCTTTCCGTTGTTCCTATTGTTGTTCCGCCCCTTTCAGCGCGTCGTGAAGATATTCCAGAACTTGTACATCATTTTGTAAAAACAATATCACAGCAGGTTGGGATTAAACCGCGTGCAATCAGTGATGATGTGATTGCTATTTTGCAAACGCACGCTTGGCCGGGTAATGTGCGGCAATTACGTAATAATATTGAGCGTCTTCTTATTCTTGTGCGGGATGGTGATGGTCCTATAACAGCGGACTTTCTTCCCAGTGAAGTAAGTGATTCTTTGCCACGCCTTCAAATGGATTCAGATGAAAGTATAATGGATTTGCCGTTACGTGAAGCTCGAGAATTGTTTGAAAAGAGATATTTAGTGGCGCAGATTGGGCGTTTGGGTGGAAATATATCACGTACTGCTGAATTTATAGGCATGGAGCGTTCAGCTTTGCACCGTAAACTTAAAGCGCTTGGAGTTTCTTAAGCGATGCGTGTTATTATTTGCGGAGCAGGACAGGTTGGTTATGGGATAGCAGAGCGTCTTGCTGCTGAAAATCATGATGTTACTGTTATTGATATCGAAACGAGATTAATTGAAAAGATTCGCGATACATTGGATGTGAGAGGTTTTGTTGGTCACGGTTCACGGCCTGAAGTTCTTTTGGCAGCAGATGCAGACAAAGCTGATATGTTGATTGCTGTTACTTTGTTTGATGAAGTCAATATGGTAGCTTGCCAAGTAGCACATTCATTATTTAATGTGCCCACAAAAATTGCTCGTATTCGCTCACAATCTTATTTAGAGCCACGTTATAAGACGCTTTTTTCCAGAGAGAATATTCCCATTGATGTGGTTATTTCGCCAGAAGTTGAAGTTGGGGAAATGGTTTTGCGCCGTATTGCTTTACCTGGTGCAATAGATGTTCTTTATTTTTGTAATGATGATATTGTTGCGCTAGCCTTGGAATGTATGGAAGATTGTCCAGTTATTAATACACCTTTGCGTCAATTAACAGAGCTTTTTCCAGATCTTCATACGACGGTTACCGCTATTAAACGTGGCGCGGAATTATTGGTTGCACATTCAGAAACGCAATTACGCGTTGGTGATATAACCTATCTTGTTGTTTCTCGTGAACAGATGCGTCGTGCTGTTGGGCTTTTTGGTCATAAAGAACAAGATGCACACCGCATGATTATTGCAGGGGGTGGTCACATTGGCCTTTATGTTGCACAGGCGATTGAAAAGCGTTTCCATAAATTAAAATTGAAGATTATAGAATCGCATAGAGAAAGAGCTCTTACAATTGCTGATCAGCTTGAAAAAACGACAGTCTTATACGGGAATGTGTTAGATCCAGTAATTCTTCAAGATGCGGGAATTGATCAGTCCGATTTAATGATTACATTGACAAATCAAGATCAGGTTAATCTCTTAAGCGCTATTATTGCTAAAAGATTGGGCTGCAAAGCCAATATGGTATTGATTAATAATGTTGCCTATCAAGAATTTAGTCGTGCTGTTGGTGTGGATGCATATCTTAATCCCCATAGCGTTACAATATCGAGAATTTTGCAACAAATGCGCCGTGGGCGTATTCGTTCTGTTCATTCAGTTTTTAATGGCCGAGCAGAAATTATTGAAGCTGAAGTGATGCAAACATCTTCATTAGTTGGTAAGTCATTATCAGAGCTCAATTTATCAGATGGTTTGAGAATTGGTGCAATTTATCGCAATAAGACAATAATACAGCTTTCGGCAGATACGCGTATTTTGTCTGGTGATAGAATAGTGATTTTTGCTCTTGCTGATAGAGTTCGTGATGTTGAACAACTCTTTCGCGTAAGTTTAGAATATTTTTGATGTATTATCTATGGATATTTGTACTTTTTGGTATAGTGGACAATTAAGATTGGTGGATAGGCTTTGTTTGTCTTCAATGGTTAAAACTGGACAGCGCGTTAAGCTTTTTAGTTATGATAAAAAAATAGATAATCTCCCTGCTGGTGTTGAGCTGCATGAAGCCGAATCAATTTTACCACGCTCAGCAATTTATCGCCTTGATCCCGATTTTTCTGATGATAAACTAGGGTGTACAATTGTTCAGTTCTCGGATTTTTTTCGTGTTATGCTGATGAAATATCAACAAGGTGTTTGGTTAGATACAGATGTTTACCTTGTTAAACAATTTCATCCAGATGCCGATAAGGTTTGGTTGGCAAGAGAAAATAATACAAGAGTGGGCGTTTCTGCACTTTATTTTCCGCCCAATAACCCTGTTATAAAAATATTTGAAGATTATTGGGCAGGCACAGAAATTATTCCTCATTGGCTTGGGTTTAAGCGTCGTGTTTGGAGACCGTTCTGGTTAAAGAGGAAAAAAATGCCGATTTTACCGGGAAATCTTGGCGTTACAATATTTGGCAATGATGGTATTTCACGATTAGCAAAACGATATGGTTTTTTTCATGAAGCAAGGGAAAAGGAAACTTTTTATTATTGGACTGGGCGAAAAACTGAACGTATTTTTGAACCAGCTTTTGGCGTAAAGCCGCTTACAGATTCACGCTTGATAGGCTTTCATATTCACAGAAAGACAAAGACCACGAAAAGACCTCAGGAAGGAAGTTTTTACCATTGGGCGGTATCTCGCATTCCTGATGTTCATCATTTGTTTAGGTAGAGTTATTATTGCTATTTTAACTATTGAGATTTTAATCTATCTTATACATCTCTTGATTGTAGCTTGCACAAGAGAGTAATGTTAGCATATGGATAAAAACATTGAATGTGTAAAGAGCGGTTGTTATATGAACGGAAAGTAAAAATATGAGTGATCCAATGAAAACAGCATTAAGCCTTGTTCCTATGGTTATTGAACAAACCAATCGTGGTGAGCGGGCCTATGATATTTTTTCCCGTCTTTTAAAGGAGCGGATTATTTTTATTAATGGTCCTGTTGAAGATGGTATGGCAATGCTTGTTTGTGCACAATTGCTTTTCTTGGAAGCGGAAAATCCTAAAAAAGAAATTAGTCTTTATATTAATTCTCCAGGTGGTGTCGTAACATCTGGTATGGCTATTTATGATACTATGCAGTTTATTCGCCCTCCTGTTTCTACGCTTTGCATGGGGCAAGCGGCATCTATGGGGTCTTTATTGTTAACAGCTGGAGCAAAAGGTCATCGTTTTACATTGCCAAACGCACGTATTATGGTGCATCAACCATCTGGAGGTTTTCAAGGTCAAGCTTCAGATATTGAGCGACATGCGCAAGATATTATAAAGATGAAACGGCGTTTAAATGAAATTTATGTCCAACATACGGGTCAAGATTATGAGGTTATAGAGAAAACTCTCGATCGCGATCATTTTATGACAGCAGAAGAAGCCAAAGCGTTTGGCTTAGTTGATGATGTTATACAATATCGTGCAGAAACTGAAAAAGAAGAAAAAGATTAAGAATTTTTATAGAAAAAACAGCTACTTTAAATCAAAGAGTTTTATAAAAAATATCGCAAAATAAGAGAAACACCTAAAAATATTGAGACATGCATGGTTTTCTATATGTCTTTTAGTTTTCATGATGAAAAGCTTCCTTTGAAAAGGCAAAGTGTTCATATATCGTGGTGAAAGGAAAGAAAAATGAGCAAAATTAGCAATAGCGGGAACGAATCAAAAAATACTCTCTATTGCTCGTTCTGCGGCAAGAGTCAGCATGAGGTGCGTAAGCTCATTGCGGGGCCTACTGTATTTATCTGTGATGAATGTGTAGAGCTTTGCATGGATATTATTCGGGAAGAAAATAAGTCTTCTGGGGTTAAGGTGCGTGATGGTGTTCCCACGCCACAGGAAATTATAACAGTTCTTGATGATTATGTTATTGGTCAGCAGCATGCGAAGCGTGTTCTTTCTGTTGCTGTGCATAATCATTATAAACGGTTGGCGCATCAGTCTAAAAGCAATGATATTGAGTTGGCAAAATCAAATATTCTTCTTGTTGGTCCAACGGGCTGCGGTAAAACTTATCTCGCACAAACATTAGCACGTATTATTGATGTACCTTTTACGATGGCGGATGCGACCACTTTGACTGAAGCAGGTTATGTGGGGGAAGATGTTGAAAATATTATTCTTAAGCTCCTTCAAGCAGCAGATTATAATGTTGAACGTGCACAGCGTGGTATTGTTTATATCGATGAGGTTGATAAGATTTCTCGTAAAGCAGATAATCCTTCTATTACAAGAGATGTTTCGGGGGAAGGAGTTCAGCAAGCGTTATTAAAAATTATGGAAGGAACGATTGCTTCTGTTCCTCCTCAAGGTGGACGTAAGCATCCGCAACAAGAGTTTCTTCAGGTTGACACCACAAACATCTTATTCATTTGTGGGGGAGCTTTTGCAGGTTTAGAACGGATTATTTCAGGGCGTGGTGAAAAAACTTCTATTGGTTTTTCTGCGACCGTTAAGGCTCCTGATGAGCGTTGTGTCGGTGAAATTTTTCGTGATTTAGAGCCTGAAGATCTTATAAAATTTGGTTTAATACCAGAATTTATTGGACGCCTTCCTATAGTCGCTACCTTAGAGGATTTAGATGTTAACGCCCTCATGCAAATTTTATCACAACCTAAAAATGCATTAGTAAAGCAATATCAGCGTCTTTTTGAAATGGAGAATGTCGAGTTAGCATTTCATGAAGATGCTTTACGTGTTATTGCAAAGAAAGCAATTGAACGTAAAACTGGTGCTCGTGGTTTACGTTCAATTATGGAGAAGATCCTTCTTGAGACGATGTTTGAGCTACCGGCTCTTGAAGGCGTTCAAAAAGTGGTTATTTCGAGTGATGTCGTTGATGGGAAAGCGCGTCCTCTTTATATTTACTCAGAACGTGCAGAAGATAAAGAAAATGTATCAGCATGACATTGTGCGATGCACAATATAAAAGGTGGTAATGAATGGTATTTGATGGGTGTTTCTAATAATATCATTATAATGCTTGATTTATGTATGAGTAATTACCACTTCATGTACAGTGAAGAGCTGAGGTTTTCTAAAGGTGGGCTGGTTGTTGTAGATAGCTCATAGGCTCCAGAAAGGAGAGTTATGCAATATATTGATGAAAAGACAGATGAAGTAAGAGATGGGGTTTATGCTGTTTTACCTCTTCGTGATATTGTTGTCTTCCCCCATATGATTGTTCCACTTTTTGTGGGCCGCGAAAAATCAATTCGTGCTCTTGAAGAAACGATGGCGGTTGATAAGCAAATACTATTGGTGACACAAAAAAATGCTTCTGATGACGATCCAAAATCAGAGGATATTTATCATATTGGTACATTTGCTAATATTCTTCAACTTTTAAAGCTTCCTGATGGTACTGTAAAGGTTTTGGTTGAAGGAACTGCACGTGCAAAAATTAGTCAATTTGCTTTAAGTGAAGGTTATCATCAGGCTTTTGCAACTGTTACAGAAGAACCTAGAGAGAGTGATGTTGAGATTGAAGCTCTTTCAAGGTCAGTGATTGCTTATTTTGAAAACTATGTAAAGCTTAATAAAAAAATCTCTCCTGAAGTTGTGAATGCGATTGGCCAGCTTGATAATCCTTCTAAGCTTGCCGATACGATTGCTTCTCATTTGATGATTAAACTTGCAGAAAAGCAGGAAATATTAGAGCTCTTACCTGTGCGGGCCCGTCTTGAACGTGTTTTGTCCTTCATGGAAGGAGAAATTTCTGTTTTGCAGGTTGAAAAACGTATTCGTTCGCATGTTAAACGGCAAATGGAAAAAAACCAACGAGAATATTATCTTAATGAGCAGATGAAGGCTATTCAAAAAGAGTTAGGAGCAGGTGATGATAGCCGAGATGAACTCTCTGAATTAGAAGAACGTATCAAGAATACAAAACTATCCAAGGAAGCGCAGGAAAAAGCTGGAGCAGAATTGAGAAAATTACGGAATATGTCTCCTATGTCTGCAGAAGCGACAGTTGTACGTAACTATCTTGATTGGTTATTAGCAATGCCTTGGGGGAAAAAATCTAAGATTAAAAACAATTTAGATTTTGCTGAAAAGGTCATGAATAATGAACATTTTGGTCTTGAAAAAGTTAAGGAGCGAATTATTGAATATTTGGCCGTACAAAGTCGCGCGTCAAAGATAAAAGGCCCCATTATTTGTTTGTTAGGTCCTCCAGGTGTTGGGAAAACATCATTAGCGCGCTCTATTGCAAAGGCAACGGGGCGTGAGTATGTTCGTATCTCATTGGGAGGTGTCCGAGATGAAGCAGAAATTCGTGGACATCGCCGAACATATATTGGATCGATGCCTGGAAAAATTATCCAGTCTATGAAAAAAGCAAAAAAATCTAATCCGCTTTTCTTGCTTGATGAAATTGATAAAATGGGCCAAGATTTTCGTGGTGATCCTTCATCCGCTTTATTAGAAGTTCTTGATCCTGAACAAAATGGTACATTCATTGATCACTATTTGGAAGTTGAATATGATCTTTCTGATGTCATGTTTATCACAACTGCCAATACGCTTAATATTCCAGGTCCGTTAATGGATCGTATGGAAATTATTCGTATCGCTGGTTATACTGAATGTGAGAAAATGGAAATTGTTAAACAGCATCTTTTACCAAAGGCACTAAAAGATCACTGTTTGTCTAAAAAAGAACTCAGTATTTCTGATGGAGCACTAAGGTCAATTATTCAGTTTTATACACGTGAGGCAGGCGTTCGTAACCTTGAACGTGAACTCATGAAAATTTCCCGCAAATCCGTTACAAAAATTCTCAAAACACATCAAAAATCTGTAAAAGTTACAGAAAGTAATATTCATGATTTCTTGGGTGTTAAACGTTATCATTACAATCAGATTGAAGGAGAAAATCAAGTTGGTGTTGTAACAGGTCTTGCGTGGACAGAAGTCGGTGGAGAGTTATTGACCATTGAAGGAGTTATGATGCCCGGCAAAGGGAAGATGACTGTAACTGGAAATTTACGTGATATTATGAAAGAGTCCATTTCAGCGGCAGCATCTTATGTACGTTCTCGTGCTGTTGATTTTGGTATTGAACCTCCACTTTTTGAAAAACGCGATATCCATGTTCATGTTCCAGAGGGTGCGACACCAAAAGATGGTCCCTCTGCTGGGATTGCAATGGTGACAGCAATTGTGTCGGTCCTTACAGGAGTAGCTGTGCATAAAGATATTGCAATGACTGGTGAAATTACTTTACGTGGACGCGTTTTACCAATAGGTGGATTAAAAGAAAAACTCTTAGCAGCTCTTCGAGGAGGGATAAAAAAAGTACTTATTCCTGAAGAAAACGCAAAAGATTTGGTTGATATTCCTGATGATGTCAAAAATAATATGGAAATTATTCCGGTAAATCATGTGAGTGAAGTTTTGAAACACGCTTTGGTTCGTTTTCCAGATACTATTGAATGGAAAGAACCCTCTACAGTGGCTGTCCCAATCCGGTCAGAGAGCAGTGATAGTGAAGGAATACAGATTGCGCACTGATTCACTTATCTCATTTATAACGGCATTTTTTAGGTGGCAGAAGGCGTTGTTGAGGTTATTATTTTGTTTTTTGTTGGAAAAAGTGAAAAATTCCGTGAATAACTGTGATTATTGCTAAAAAAACAATGTTTTGGATAAAAATAAGACTTCTGTTTGCTGTACTTTTCAATAAACTGACCAATAACATGATTAAGTCATGTTCAGGTAATATAGGGAAAGGAAATATTTTATGAATAAAAGTGAATTGGTTAGCTCCGTTGCTGAAAAGGCAGGTGTTTCGAAAGCGCAAGCTGGTGCTGTTGTTGATGCTTTTATGGCTTCTGTAACAGAAGCTTTAGCTTCAGGGGGAGATGTTCGTCTTCCAGGTTTTGGCACTTTTGAAGTTTCTCATCGTGCTGCAACAAAGGGGCGTAATCCTTCAACTGGTGCTGAAATCGATATTCCAGCACGTTCTGTACCCAAATTTTCTGCAGGAAAAAACCTTAAAGAAGCAGTTAATAAAAAATAATTTAAGCGACATAAAAAAAACCCGATTTATTTATAAGCGGGTTTTTTTTTACACATGTATTATGCGCGTTTTTCATATAAGACTTTGAGATCTTTGCAGTATTTTTTATTTTCATGTATTGCTGGTATTCTTGAAAATGATTTTAAGTGTTGTATAAAATACTGTCAGCTTAAAATATATTGTTTTTAGCCTTTTCAGTAAAATATTGCGCTGTATTAATGAAGTATTCGCATGGCTTATTAAATGTAATGTTAACTTTTATTACGCTGAAGTTTTACGGTGTTTATTTTAAAACAAGATCCGTAAATAGTATGAGGCAAAAAACTCTGTAAAGTCTATAAAAGTTATTATATACCACTATTTACGCTTAATAAAAGCGCGTGTTTGTGCCACAGTCCTATCATTTTTCTAGTTCCTATAATGTTACTACTAGCCCTCGATATCTAAGACGAGTGCATAAGGGATAGTTTTATTCTTTTTATACGCTAACCTTGCTTGTGACGCACCAAGAAGATAATTTTTAGTGATTTATTAGAGGGTCTGAAATGAAAGAACCTTATGATATACAGACTTCGCTTTCAATGTTATGATTTTTTTGGCATTTAAGAGGGGAGAGATAGATTCTGCTCTATCTACAAATATTTTTTCCATATCTTTATTTTACTTGTGATATGCAAGCGAGCGTTTTTTCTTCATCACACAAGAGTTAAAATGAGAGAATGTCACAAATTTTGAGGGAGGAAGTTAAAAAATAGTAAAATTACTCTTATAAAATAATATACATTACGTAAGATAAAAATTATTAATGAAGATAATACAGTATTGCTTGTGTATTTTCCATCTATTTAATTTTTTTGATTATTCATAATTATATTTATATGATTGTTTTATTTTTAATCATTAAATCATATTAAATTGTTGATAGCGGTAAAAGTTTTTTATAGCCAAAAGTTATTTTACAGCACTTACATAATTGAATAAATGATGAAACGTAGGTAGTATTTATTGATTGGGGGAGACAGTCATTAAAAGGCTTTAAAATGATTTTTTCACGAGAGTCATATCAGTAGATGAGAAGCGAATCGTGTGTTTTTTATAAACAGAGACTCTTTGATTCTTTATCTGCTAACCACTGAGTACAATCATTGAGAGCTCTCGCTGTTATGGCTTGTTTTTTCACTAGTTTTTTTTCTTTACTTGGTAAGCGTTTTCCTGAATGTTTAATAGAAGCAATAGGGGGAAAGAGTCCGAAATTGATATTCATTGGCTGAAAAGATTGTGTTTCTGCTTTTTCATCTATGATGTGTCCCCCTGTAATATGATTCAAAAGAGCTCCAAATGCTGTAGTTTGCGGGGGTAGGCAAGGGGAAATATAATGATATTCGGCAGCAGCAAAACGTCCAGAAAGAAGCCCTATTGCTGCTGATTCTACATAACCTTCACATCCGGTAATTTGCCCTGCAAAGCGTAGTTGTTTTTTGTGTTTTAAACGAAGGGTTTGATCAAGAATAATTGGTGAGTTGAGGTAAGTATTGCGGTGAAGACCACCAAGACGCGCAAACTCTGCTTTTTCAAGACCGGGAATCATTCTAAAAATGCGAATTTGTTCACCATATTTCAGTTTTGTCTGAAAGCCGACCATATTATAAAGCGTTCCAAGTTTATTATCTTGGCGTAATTGAACGACAGCATAAGGTTTAACTGTAGGGTTATGGGCATTGGTTAAGCCCATAGGTTTCATAGGACCGTGTCTTAACGTTTCAAGTCCGCGCTCAGCCATAATTTCAATGGGGAGGCATCCATCAAAATAGGGTGTTTTTTCAAAGTCACGAAACTCTGTTTTTTCAGCATTTTTTAACGCTTCAACGAATGTTTCATATTGTTCTTTGCTGAGGGGACAATTAAGATAATCTTTTCCTGTTCCCTCAGGACCAATTTTATCATAGCGAGACTGATACCAACAAATGTTGATATCAATACTATCGGTATGTATAATAGGCGCAATCGCATCAAAAAAAGAAAGAGCTTTTATACCGGTTATTGCTTGTAATTCTTGAGCAAGTGCAGGCGATGTAAGGGGGCCTGTTGCAATGACAACATGTTTCCAAGCTTTAGGAATTTCTTGAACTTCTTCACGTTTGATTGTTATAAGAGGGTGGTTTTCGAGTGCTGTCGTAACGGTTTTTGAAAATCCATCACGGTCAACAGCAAGGGCACTACCTGCGGGAACTTTGTTGGCATCAGCAGCTTTCATAATTAACGATTTCGCTAATCGCATTTCAGCATGTAAAAGCCCTACGGCATTTGTTAATGAATCATCAGAACGGAATGAATTTGAACAAACCAGTTCTGCCAAATTATCGGTTTTATGGGCATCTGATTTTTTTTCGGGTCGCATTTCATGCAAAACAACAGGAATTCCTGATTGTGCGATTTGCCAGCTGGCTTCACACCCCGCAAGGCCGCCACCGATGATATGAATTGGGATATCAAATCTCTTTAACATAATTGACTTTTAGCGTAAGCAGTTATGTATGAAAAGCATAGATTTTGTTTTTTTAAATATATTTGTTTGCTTTTTTCTCGTAATTAATGGTATAGAGACGCCGCTTGTATAAGGTTATTAGCTTGTAAGTTTGAGCGGATGTGGCGAAATTGGTAGACGCACCAGATTTAGGTTCTGGCGGGAGACCGTGGGGGTTCGAGTCCCTCCATCCGCACCAAAGCGATCCCTTAAGTGCTACGGATTTCTACGTGTCTGAAATTCCGCTTCATGGTAAATGTAACACTCGAAGTGTTAGAATGTAATGATTATTAGAGTGGGTTTATCCCTCTCCTTAGGAAAATGAAGGTGTTTAATGCAGGTTACCGAGACGCTTAATGAAGGACTGAAGCGCGAAATTAAGATCGTGGTTCCAGCGAAAGATTTAGAAGAAAAGTTGAATGAACGATTGGATGATACCAAGGGAAAAATCAAGCTTAATGGTTTTCGTCCCGGTAAAGTGCCTAGTGGGCATTTGCGAAAAATGTATGGTAAATCCTTTATGGCGGAGATTCTCAATGAGATACTCAGTGATGCACCTCGATCTATTTTAGCAGATCGCAATGAACGTGCAGCGATGCAGCCAAAAATTGATATAGATGAAGATGAAAAAATTCTAGATGGCAAAGCTGATTTTACTTTTAGTTTAAAGTATGAAGTTTTACCAAAAATTGAAATTAAAGATTTTGAACATATTAAGGTTATCCGTGAAATTGCAATTATTCCTGAACAGGATATTAATGATCAAATCAATCGCGTCCTTTCTTCTACGCGTAATTATTCCCTAAAAGAGGGGGCTTCTGAAGAAGGTGATCGTATTACCATAGATTATCAAGGTAAGCTTGAAGGCGTTCCATTTGAAGGTGGGGCAGATAATGATGCACAACTGATTCTTGGGTCAAAACAATTTATTCCTGGTTTTGAAGAGCAATTGGTTGGTGTGAAAGCTGGGGATGCAAAAACGATTTTTGTTAAATTTCCTGATAATTACAGTGCGGCACATTTGGCGGGACGGGAAGCAGAGTTTGATATTACTGTCAAAGCTGTCTTTAAACCAGATGAATTAAAAATTGATGATGAAGCAGCGCAAAAGGTTGGTTTAGAGTCTCTAGATCGCTTACGTGAGGTCGTTCGTGGGCAGATTGAAAGCCAGTATGGTTCAGTGACACGTCAAAAAGTTAAGCGTCAAATTCTTGATGCTTTAGATGCTGATTATAATTTTGAGATTCCTGAAGAACTTTTAGAGATTGAGTTTAACAATATATGGGCTCAGGTTAATGATGATTTGAAAAAGGCTGGGCGCAGTTTTGAAGATGAAGGTATTACAGAAGAAAAGGCACGGGAGGAATATCGTGTCCTTGCGCAACGTCGTGTGCGTCTTGGTTTGGTGCTTTCTGAAATTGGAATGAAGGTTGGTGTTAAAGTTAGTGAGGATGAGCTAAAAGCAGCCGTTTTTGATCAGGTTCGCCAGTATCCTGGACAAGAGAAAGAGATTATGGATTTTTTCCGTAGGACTCCGGAAGCTGTTGAAAATCTACGTGCTCCAATTTTTGAAGAAAAGGTCATTGATCATTTGTTAACACAGATAAAAGTTACAGATAAAGAAGTGACGGTTGAAGAGTTAATGAAAGAATATGACGAATCAGATGTCCCTGAAGAAAAGCCGGCAAAGAAAAAATCTGCAGTGAAAGAAACGTCTACAGAGAAAACATCAGCTAAGAAAAAAGCTCCTAAAAAAGCTTAATATTTATGCAAACAGAAAAAGCCCGATAGAATCGGGCTTGTGTTGTAAGATTTATATCCTGGGGTTACACTGAGAGAATGGTTTTAGATAAGCCATGAGTATATTTTAAAATATTGGTAGTGGATTGGCAATGAGCATCATTGATACGCGTACTCCTGATTCTAAGCGTTTTATTTCTGGAGTTACAGGTGATTGGGAAGTCATCATTGGCATGGAAGTTCATGCGCAAATCATATCAAATTCAAAACTTTTTTCAGGAGCATCAACAAAATTTGGTGCAGAGCCGAACAATCATGTATCACTTATTGATGCAGCCATGCCAGGTATGTTGCCTGTTCTTAATCAAGAATGTGTTCGTCAAGCGGTTCGAACGGGGTTAGGATTAAAGGCGCATATTAATTTAAAGTCTGTTTTTGATCGCAAAAATTATTTTTATCCAGATTTACCGCAGGGGTATCAGATTTCTCAATTTCGCTATCCCATTGTGGGAGAGGGAAAGATTATCATATCTGTTGGTCCAGATTCGAATGGCCAATTTGAGGATATTGAAGTGGGAATTGAGAGGTTGCATCTTGAACAGGATGCTGGAAAATCGATGCACGATCAACATCCAACGATGTCTTTTGTAGATCTTAATCGTTCTGGTGTTGCTCTTATGGAAATTGTTTCCAAACCTGATATGCGCTCATCAGATGAAGCTAAAGCCTATATGACAAAATTGCGTACGATTGTTCGTTATTTGGGCACTTGCGATGGCAATATGGATGAAGGTTCTATGCGTGCAGATGTCAATGTATCTGTTCGTCGTCCTGGTGAAGATTTTGGAACGCGCTGTGAAATTAAAAATGTTAATTCTATTCGCTTTATTGGTCAAGCAATTGAGTATGAAGCGCGTCGTCAGATCGCAATTTTAGAAGATGGAGGCGTCATAGATCAAGAGACTCGGCTTTTTGATGCCGCTAAAGGTGAAACGCGTTCTATGCGCTCAAAGGAAGAAGCGCATGACTATCGTTATTTTCCTGACCCTGATCTTTTACCATTAGAATTTGATCAAGCATTTGTGGATGCTTTGGCAGCAGACTTACCAGAATTGCCTGACGCTATAAAAGCACGTTTTATTAAGGAAATGGGATTGACAGTGTATGATGCTTCCATTCTTGTGACAGAAAAGGCTATTGCTGATTATTTTGAAGAGGTAGCGCGTGGGCGTGATGGAAAAATAGTTGCTAATTGGGTGATTAACGACCTTTTAGGGGCTTTAAATAAAGATAATCGTGAGATTGAAGAGTCTCCAGTATCGCCAAATCAATTGGGAAGTATTATTGATCTCATAAAAGAAGGAGTTATTTCTGGAAAAATTGCCAAAGATCTTTTTGAGATTATTTGGAATGAGGGGGGTGATGCACGCCAAATTGTAGAAGAGCGAAATATGAAGCAGGTAACGGATACAAAGGCTATTGAAAGAGCTGTTGATGAGATCGTTGCTAATAATTCTGATAAAGTTGCGCAAGCAAAGCACAAACCTGCTTTAGCTGGTTGGTTTGTTGGACAGGTAATGAAAGCAACAGGTGGTAAGGCAAATCCCCAAGCTGTTAATGAATTGGTTAAGATGAAACTTGGCATAGATTAAATTTTTATGGGGTGGAGAAGAAGCCATACATATGATATCTTCTTGAAATTAAAGGATAGCACGTTAACCTATCAATTGGAATTGTAGTTGAATTTACGAGTAACTTTTTCGATAATTTCAATCGTTAATAATTTTATTCCAACGATTAATTTCATGAGCGCACTAAATGAATGGAATAGCAGATGGCTCGTTTTTTTAAGCAAATCTTCACATGGTGGAATGGCAATACCATTGGTACGCGTTTTTTCACATGGCGCAAAGGTAAGCGGATAGGGGAAGATCAATTTGGAAATATATATTATGAAGGAGGACTTCATAAGGATGGTTATCCGCACCGTTGGGTTATCTATAAAGACTATTCTGAGGCCTCTACTATTCCACCAGGTTGGCACGGCTGGATTCATCATCGCTGTGAGTGTCCACCAACACAGGAGGATTATCATCCTTATGAATGGGAAAAGCCTCATGTTGCAAATATGACAGGAACAAGTGAGGACTATCGACCAAAGGGGGCTATCACTTCCAATGGAGAGCGTTCTTGTGTGCATGAAGATTATGATGCGTGGTCACCTAAAAAATAACATGTTTTAATGTGCGTGTGTATTTTTGTCTTATTTGACTCTATGTTATGAAAAGAATTATTTTTTTAAGGTGCGATTGATTTTGATATGATGAGATTTTTTTTATTGTTAGGGGTGAGGCATTTTTTTTATATTTTTTTAATGGGAATTTTAGTGTTTTTATCCTTAAATAGTGGAGTGCGGGCTGAGCGTATTAGCAATGGAATTGCTGTTTTTGCGGGTCTTGACAAAATCACGGGGCGGACTACACGTTTTGAAGTTACTCTTGGTAAAATTTATCAGTACGGTGCATTACAGGTAACTCCACGTGCGTGTTATACGAGCTCTAAAGATGAACCCACGCGTACAACAGGTTTTGTTGAAGTCAATGAAGTGACATTAGATAAAAAAATACGGCGTATTTTTACAGGATGGATGTTTGCAGATAGTCCTGGTTTGAACGCTGTTGAGCATCCTATTTATGATGTATGGTTAAAGGATTGCAAGCAGAATTCTCAAGATCTTCCTCTTCAATGATTAGTGTATTATCTATTTATAATACATTGATTTATAATAGTTATTTATCATTTTACAACTTAATAGGAGGTTCAAATTCCTATGATTACCTCATTTAAAATTTTTTATATTGAATTGATCCAAACTATTCTCTTGCGCGTTAAAAGTGACGGATGTGTAAATAAGACTGTCTAAGAAAGGAATAAAAAACTCCGTCATGAACTGTTTAAATTCAAAGATGCATCATTAGAATAAACATATTTTTTCAGTGTTTCATAAGAGACAGTTCTTGAATTATATCTGTAAAAGGTTGAAATGAAAGGCTTGTTTATATTTGTTAAAGAGATGAACTGACGCTTTTGCATTTATGAGGGAAACAGACTATCAAGTAAGTAATTCATCATGAAACACCAATCAGTATATCTAGAGAACGCTGTATTGGTATTTTTTCTCATAGAGATGTCGTTTTTTATTCAAAGAGTAGAAGCAATGCAATCTCTATTAATGGAAAAATTGAGATTTAAGATTATTTAAAGTTTATCAATCGAAGTATAGCTTGGTTAAAAAATGCAGTGATCAATATATTTCTAGTAAGAAAACAATGTTTATATATTTTTATTATATACCACACTCATAAGTGAGTTTGTCTATTTGTAAGTTCTTGTATATTGCATGATAACTTCACATTTAAGTAAGCAGAATACCATTAAGTTTGTAAATCATATTCTTGGTATCCATGTTTTTTAAAATCTTTTGTATAAAATACACGTGTTTTCATGTAGAGCTATTGAAAATTTTAAAAGAGGCCTCGAAGAGGCGTTAAAAAGATTTTGCCTCACTGGGAGTGGTATATTTCTTTTGTATAAAGAATAACCCATTTTCTGAAAAATACGAGATTTTATACAATGAAAGTTTCTAGTCACCACCATAATGATGTTTCCCGATTGCCGAAACAACCTAAAGAACCCTTATTGAATGTTCCATTTATTATAGTTGTTTTGATAGCATTTTGTTTTTGTCTTTATTGCATTTCTCAGTATTTTTTTTCTCATCAGTTTTATGTTGAAAGCCTTGAGTTTTTTTCATTTATACCAGCATTGTTTAAGAGGGATCCTGTAGCATTTTGTTATACCATGGTGAGTTATTCATTTATGCATAGTAGTTTTAAACATGTTGCTCTTAATATGGTTTGGCTTTTGGTTTTTGGCTCTCCTTTAGCAAGGCATTTTGGTGTTTTACGTTTTTTAATTTTTTGGGTGTTAACGGCAGTTATTTCTGTTTTGACTTATTTTACATTTCATCAAGAAAGTACCATATCACTTATTGGGGCGTCAGGTGCCGTATCTGGAATGATGGGTGCTATTGCACGTTACGGTTTTCCTAGTGGGAATCTAGCTGTCAATGCGCAGAACGAAAAACTTTTTGGACCTTTATTGTCTGTCAAAAAAGCTCTGTGTTCTAAGGGGGTGCTTGTTTATATGAGTGTATGGCTAGCGACTGATTTTATCATAGGTATTTCTTCTATTTTGTTTGAAGAAAATGGCATCTCAATAGCATGGGAAGCTCATATTGGCGGGTTTTTTGCGGGTTTTTTGTTGGTTGGTTTTTTTGATGTTTCACAAAAAATTAAAAACTAGGATCTAAGATATTGATGTGCCACATAAAGTGCTATTGTTGCTGCATTTGAAACATTTAATGATTTAATATTTCCAGGCATATCAAGGCGTGTTAAAGCGCAAACGGTTTCGCGTGTTTTTTTACGTAAACCTTTACCTTCTGCTCCTAAAACAAGAGCAATTTTATTCCCTGTTAATGCTGTTTCTAGAGGTTGGTCACCTTCTGAATCGAGACCAAAGCTTGTAAAACCTGTTTGATGAAGTTCTTGAAGAGCTTCAGCGAGGTTTCGTACGGTAATATAATGAATCATTTCCAGAGCTCCAGATGCCGCTTTCGCAAGAACACCGCTTTCGTGGGGAGAGTGACGGCAAGTTGTAATAAGTGCTTTAGCTTTCAATGCAACTGCAGAGCGCATAATAGCGCCAACATTATGTGGATCGGTAATTTGATCCATGACAATGACCAGATCAGTATTGGTTAGTTCCGACAGTTTGCATGGTTTGAGGGGGAGAGTTTCCAGAACAATACCTTGATGAACAGCCTCACTTCCAACAAGCGAATCAAGATATTTGGGGGTGCATAATGTAACAGAGCAAGGATAATCTGATTCGGATATATTTAATCGTTTTAAGGCATTTTGTGTAACGTAAAGACATTTTAAAATTCTTTTTGGGTTTTCTAAAGCAGCCTGAACAGAATGAATACCATAAAGATAGATGATCCCTTGCTGTAAAGAAGCAGCTTTCTTCTTTGGGTGTGTAAAAGATCGAGAAGGAGAGCCTTTTGTATCGCGATATCGGCGACGCAAACGAGCATAATGAGAATTTTGTGATGTTTTTTCTTTCATAGCTTCTTTATAGCGTGTTAATAAGAAAAATAGAGAGAAAAAAATCTATGATTTAAAATTATGAGCAGGAAATTTGTACAGAACTGTATTTATTCTGTTGACAGATACAATAGTAATCGTCATAACCACTTCGCAATCAGATTGAATTGAATGGGTATTCAAGATGGTTGTCGTGATGTCTCATTGCGTGACTTTATCGGTGTAATGGAGGGGTGCCCGAGTGGTTAAAGGGGGCGGACTGTAAATCCGTTGCGTATGCTACGTTGGTTCGAATCCAACCCCCTCCACCATTCATCGAAGGAGAGTTAGTAAGTGGGTCATGCGGGTATAGCTCAATGGTAGAGCAGCAGCCTTCCAAGCTGAATATGCGGGTTCGATTCCCGCTACCCGCTCCAAATGGTTGTTGATGATTGGGCAAATAGGTATGATGGAGGATATTCCATTTATAGATTGGGTGGGGTTTTGCCTCTAAGAGTTTTGGTTATTGGGCTGTTTACAGTCTGGTCAGACTCATTTTTGCAGGACTGACCCTAGGTGCTAACAAAAATAGGGAATAAAACAAGAGATTAATAGCAATGGCGAAGAGCAAGTTTGAACGAACAAAACCGCATGTTAATATTGGTACGATTGGTCACGTTGATCATGGGAAGACCTC
>NZ_JBHIOH010000042.1:0-1655 GCF_042195375.1 Bartonella sp. CL100XZDX
ACCAACAAAAGGTTTTACAGCATTAGCACGCTTGAGACGTGCGTAGACTTGATTGGAAACTTCAACAAATGGATTATTGGGAGTTGAAGTTTCAAAACGAACAGTGCTTTTGTTATCGCCAACAACACACATTGGCTTGGTGATGATTGCTTTCATCTTCGCTCCTTTTGAGGCAATGAATTAATGACATCATTAGTCACTTAATGACTTTTGATATGTGCAAAATAGGTTAGCCTATTTTGTCAATAAAAACAGTGCTTTAAGCCCTCTTAAAAGCTTAATATTTTACCAAATTTTAGGGGATATTTTTGAATTTTAGACACAATACAACTAGTGCAGTACTGTCATTAAATACGATTTTTTACACTATGTCAACAAAAAAATCATGATCTTGTATTTTTTTTTATTTTTTACCTAAATATGGTGTTTTAAAAGATGTCCTTTATTTTCCTTCAATACAACATTTATGTTGTATTGAAACATTTTAGATGTTATATTATTATAATGAATAGTCAAGAATTGAAAAGATATCTTATAAAGCATGGTTGCAGTTTTACTTCAGGGAAGGGAGGGCATTTGCTTGTAAAGCGTGGTTCTAAAAAGTCCGTTTTACCTATGCATGGTACGCGAAAAGAATTAGGAACAGGATTAGTCCAGAAGATTCTTAAAGATCTTGACCTAAAATAAGCCAGAATATGGAGGTGTAAATGAAATATGCAATCAAATTTATCAAAGATGACAATGATACTCTTCTAGTCGTCTCTAAAGACTTTCAGGAATTTATTACCTATGGTAACGATGAAAAAGAAGCTTTGGAACAGGCTAAAAATGCACTTTTAACAGTCATTATGGGGCGTTTTCAAGATCGTGAACCTATTCCCTTTGGACATCGTGATATTGCCTATCCTTTTGTTGAAGTATCTTCATTGGTGACTTTAAAAATTGCAATACATAACGCTATGATTGAAAAAAACTTACGCAAAGCTGATCTCGTACGTCTTTTAAAACTTCATCCAATACAAATTGACCGATTGTTGGATTTAAACCACGCAACCAAATTAGATGCCTTAGAATCCACTCTCATTGCTCTTGGAAAAGAGGTTGCCATTAATATCCAAGACGCCGCTTGAAAACTACCGGTTTTGCGTAAAATGTTTATAAAGCGCATTAAGAGCAATGCGCAATGAAAGCACAAGATGTGGTAGTGATTGATCTTCTATGACAAGATACTGTAATGCGGCATGAAGGTTATATTGACGGTGTAAACATTGAGCTTCTTGAACAACATCTTTTACAGCTAAAAGATGTTCTGTTGCCTTCTGTACCCATTTTTCTCTTGCTCCGTTATCAGAAGTTGTAGGCATTTCATCATAAATTGCATTAGGCAATCCTTTTGCACATAGGTAATTGTTTTTCACTTCAAGATATTTTTGCGCAGCATCATATTGGTCTTGATTGATTTCGCCTTGCAAATAAAGCCGTCCGATATAGGTACCGGAAAGCGGATTTTTAGCCTCTTCTATGGTCAAACAGAAGCGTTTGGCACGCATTTCAAGTGCTAATTTATCCATGGATTCATGCGGTGTTTTTGCTCGTGAGATGCGTCCATTTGGTTCTCTGATACACCCTTTAATCCGAGGACGACCACGTTTTGC
>NZ_JBHIOH010000043.1:0-2812 GCF_042195375.1 Bartonella sp. CL100XZDX
CCTAACCATATTCCAAAAAATGAGATGAAAGTTGGTACTATTAATGAAATAATATCAATCACATCTTTATCTATTTGCATATTTCTTACACCCTTCTTTCCTTCATTTTCAGAAAAAAACAATCCTATAAAACACATTTTGTATGGAGCGGCGTGGTGATTAACACGATTCTTTGTTTTGATCTAGGTACGCGGACTGGGTGGGCGATACGTGGTGCAAGTGGTGACATGTTCAGTGGTACCGTGAATTTTCAATCGCGCCGTTTTGAAGGCGGTGGAATGCGTTACTTGCGCTTTAAGCAATGGCTATCAGAAATAAAGCAGATAGCAGGTCAAATTGACGCAGTGTATTTTGAGGAGGTGAGGCGTCATAAAGGTACAGATGCAGCGCATGTTTACGGTGGTTTGTTAGCAACGTTAACGGCGTGGTGTGAACAGCATCAGATACCGTATGAGGGGATACCAGTAAGTACGATTAAGAAAGCGATGACGGGGAAGGGGAATGCGTCGAAAGAAGAGATGATTAAGGCAATGTGTCTTAAAGGACACAAGCCATGTGATGATAACGAAGCAGATGCTTTAGCAATTTTATATTTAGTTAAAGAAAGGGAATTGGGGTATGTCCAGTAAATTACCATGGACGAGGCTTTTTGCAGACAAGTGGGCAATAGTTGTTGATTATTTGCCTGCTGTAGAGGGCAATATCTATATGCGATTACGGTTACGTATGTTGCATACTGGTGAACCTCTTTTTTATAATATTAAAGTTTTATCTAATTACACGGGTTATTCAGTGAAGAAGTTTGAAGCGGCACTGAATGTTTTGCTTGAAGAAGGATATTTCATTCGTTTAGCAGATGGTCGATTGTGGAATTTAGATGTTGAGGAAGAACTCAATAACTCTAATGAGAATTTAAATAGACTCTCAGAAAAAGCTATAAAAGCTGCGAATACTAAGAGAAATAAGCAGAAAGATAATTCATCAAGAGAACATGATGATGTCATGATGACATCATCACGAGGTCATGATGACATCATGATGAGTTCATCACGACAACACATTAACATTAACAATAACAATAACAAAAAAAATAAAAATATTATTTTATCAAAAAGAGAAATTGATTTTGAAAATTTAGAAACAAACGATTTTGTTGAAAAGGCAATCGAGTGTGATGATGTTCAATCAGAACAAATCAAAACGATAGAAACCAAACAACCAATCATTCACGAGCAAAATACCAACACTTCAAACAAAGCTAACAACCGATGGCAAATTGACGAAGCGATGATTGAGAAATTGCCTTCACGAAAAGTTAAAAAGGTTGGAAAACAACTTTCAGAAATCGTTGACAAGATAATGCCTGCTTATTTTCCAGAGAAAGCAAACTTTTTTGAAGGAACAAAGAAAATAAGGGAAAAACAAGAAGTTGAAAGAATACTAGAAGATTTCAAACCCGATTTTCAATACGCAACTGAACAAGGATTAACGCATGATGAAGCCTTATCAGAATTTGAAAAATTTGTACGCTTTTCAAAAAACAATCCATGTCGAAATGCAAATGAACGCGATTGGCAAAGTGCTTGGGATAATTGGATTACGCATCCAAAATATGGATTGGTAATTAAGAAACACGTAAAATCAGAAGTGAAAAAACTATATGAAAGCGCATGTTATAAACCACCGTCAAACAATTTCGCAAATAACCTTTCAGAAAGCTTCAATCAACTTGCAACAGCGATCTACACTTAAAGACACTTATGGATCAGAAATAGAGCTTTTTTCGGAAGCATCAGTCATGAAATTGTATTTAAAAGCATTGAAGGATAAACAGCAAAGTAGTGAAGTTTGCTGATGATTTTGAGAATAGATATGCGTTTAAATTGACAGAAAGGCACCGTACAGAGCGATTTAAAGATTTTGTGATAAAAACCACATTGAAATTAAAAATGCTTCTGTACGGTCCATTTTGAGGCAAATAAACCCATTGGTAAAGTTATGGATTTAGATAGGGGATATTAAACCAGATGTTTTTAAAAAAACGTAAACAGAAGGGGGGAAAAAAGTTCGTTGCAACGGCGGTGGGGCATGCACCATGGGGATTAGGGGTAGCAGAGTATTTTTATAACCTTTACGAATATGATGATGGCACAAGAGAATACGAAGAATTTGACGGTGGTCAGTATCATGAGATGCCTGAGAAAGTTGATTACAGTACCAAGGCGCAAGTGAAAGCGTGGATATATGGGGGTGATTTGCCAAGAAGCGTATTGAGTTGTGAAGCGTTGATAGACGAGGTGAATAGGGAAATCAAAAAACGTACAGTGAAAGCAGTGAAAACTTATGATGATATAGACAGTGAACTAGAAAAAGCACTTGGTATTCAATTAGGTAGGTATCAAAATGAAAAAAATTGAAAAAAATAAAAAATACGTATTGACTTTAAAGAAAAGGTCGTTTATTAAGGTTGGCAAGTGCTTGAAAAACACTGTAATACGAGCGGATAGGTTACGAAACGACCTCTTCCCATGTTTCTAAAATATACTGGCTTTCTTTTGTGCTCTTATTGGCATATAACGATTTTGCCGGGTGTGGTTATACTATACAATACCCTTCATAGGGGAAAGTGTAACGACGGTCTCGTATCCGTGTTTTTCAGCGCCCGGCGCCCTTATAGGGTGTCAATGAAAATGTTAAAATACGAGGTAATTATTATGCAGAATTCTGTAAAAAAATATCAACTCACCAATCAAACAATTCTTCGTGAGGGTAAAAAACTTTATCGCATTAAGGCGTTAAGAGATTTTGGTGA
>NZ_JBHIOH010000044.1:0-1327 GCF_042195375.1 Bartonella sp. CL100XZDX
GGAGATCAACATCCCCTTGGGTGCCAAGAACAACAACACCAGCAGCACCCGTTGCCGCCATATCAACCCCACCGGCTAAAAGCTGCGCCTGTATATCACCACCGGCATGCGCCTTGAGGTTCCCTTGCGCTAAAACAATCCCCTCAAGCTTCAAGTCTCCGCCCGCTTCAAGAGCCATATCAGCACCTGACCCTAGCCCTGAAACTTGAAGTGTCTGACGCGAAGAAAGCTCCATATTGCCCCCAGAGGTTGCCTTACCGGCAATCGATAAAAGCCCATCCTGCGCCTCTATCTTCAAATGACCATCAGCGCCAACCGTTTCTAACGTCACATCCTTATGGGCGGCAATATCAATATGCTTTTTCGAGGTGATGTGCTTTGCCAATATGCTCTGGCTTTTCGATTTGAGGACAACACCCCCATGACCAAAAACATTCTTCAACGAGATTTTCCCGTCAGCAGAAAGATGCAACTGCCCCGCATTGGCTGCCATATCATGGCGCATACGAACCCCAACACCTTTTTCTGTTGCCACAAGTTTAATCTGATCCGCTTGTAGAGCCCCCAAAGCAGAACCATCTATCGCATATTCCGGTTTACCAGTAATATCAGTTAGCTCTTTCATTTCCCGTGAAGCATAATCAAAGTGACCCGTCCCTGCTGTCACTCCAATTTCTCTGCCCGCAACAGCTCCTTCAAAATGCACCGTGCGTGAGACAATATCGACAATATCAACAGCCCCTTGGCCAGAGAAAAAATTGGCTCCCTTGGCGCCAAAAGTGATATCCCCACCTCGCACCTCAAAGCCTTTCAAAAAACCGCTCGCATCAATTTCGGGTACACCTGTGGTTAAGGTCGCATGAGGCGTATTGATAAAGCCACAACCATCACAACTTATCCCATTGGGATTGGCTATAATCACATCGGCAGGGCTCCCAAAAACCTCTCCTGGACCATGAAGCGCACTACGCTTGCTGCTGGTCACTTCATTTAAAATCACTTTCGCCGAACCCGTGAGGCGCAAATGCGGATTGCCCGGCATAATGCCCCCCAACTGCGATTGCCCCACTTCTTGCGCATGATTGTTCCAAATCACACCTGCATTGCCAATATTAAAATCGTTATATTTATTGTGTGATAAGCCCTTGCCATTGGGGGTAACAATATCAATCGAGGGAACCCCATTGGGCGCTGCCACTATATCTGGGCGATGAGCGGCATGAGCGTTAGGATCCACAGTAATTTGTGCCTGTAACGCTGAAGGGGCTAACAAACAAGAAAAACCAAGTCCCCCAAATAAAACCTTTTTGAGCATCGTACTGGAGAC